>CAZZZY010000017.1:0-21560 GCA_964658545.1 uncultured Acetobacteraceae bacterium
CCCAATGCCCAATCCCTAAAAGTTATTTCTCATTTCCCGTATCCGCGCAAAGGTTTGCACCGCATCACTACTCTTAACAGTTAATTGTAATGACGGCTGATCCCAACGTAAAAAGGGATTGGTGCGCTTCTCCACTCCCAATAGTGAGGGGATGGTAGCTTCTCCTCGACTACGATAAGCTTTTACCTCATCGAAGCGCCTTTGCAAGTCGGCGTTATCACCATCCACAGTTAGGGCAAATTTCAGATTTTTTAAGGTGTATTCGTGGGCACACCAGATGCGTGTATTATCGGGTAGAGAGCGCAGTTTGCCTAAAGAGTCCACCATTTGGGTCGGTGTTCCTTCAAATAAGCGACCGCAACCGCCAGAAAATAAGGTATCGCCACAAAACAAATCCCCTGTCTCGCCAGCTTTTTCGGGGGGAAAGTAGTAAACGATGTGAGCGCGGGTATGTCCGGGAACGAAGATAACTTCAGCTATGCGGTCTGCAAACTGGACGCGATCGCCTTGTTGCAAAAACACCTGCTGTCCAGGAATTCTACCACGATCCTCGCCTCCTCCATAAACTATGAGTTGGGGGAATTCTTCCATTAACTCCTTATTACCACCCACGTGATCGTTATGGTGGTGGGTGTTGAAAATCGCTACCAACTCAGTTTTTAATTCTGCCAGTTTCTTTAATACTGGTTGAGACTCTGCTGGATCGACAACAGCCGCAATATTTTGTTTTTCGTCATGTAACAAAAATATGTAGTTGTCTGAGAGTGCTTCCAAACGGATTACCTGCATTACCTCTGCCTCTCTCATAAGTAAGTAAAATAGATGTTTGGTATTCAGTAACAAGACTACTTGCACAAGATACATTAAGTATTTATACTTTATTCAGTATAATTGCAATCTAACATTAAGCATAATATATACTACTGTATTTATCCAGTGGATACACTTAAAAAAAACAAAACGAATTGGAATTTATCAGTGAATTTCCTCTGGTAATAACCGCAATTACAAAGTTATATTTATTTTGTAATTTCCTATTCTAAGTATACCAAAAATGATTCAATATATGAAATATTTATTTTTCTTTGATAGATTTATCATCATTTAACTTTAGGTAGATTATTTTGAATATTGAAAGCTTTAGAAAACCTTGTTACTATTTATTTTCATAGATTTTATATATGTTAGTAATCTCTGCAAAGTCTGGACAATTAGGCAATAGATTATTGCTATTTGCTAATTTTATAGCATTTGGTATTGAAAATGATTTCACCATTATCAACCCAGCATTTGAAGAGTATGCTGATTTTTTTAACTCAACGTCTCAAGACTTTCTATGTTGTTATCCTCCTCCATCATTTTCCATTCCAGGAAATAAAATACTGCGTAAATACTACTATAATATTAATCGTTTCTTAGCTGAAAGTGGGCGCTTTAACACAATTAATATTAAGCGTAATCAGCCATTCAACTGGAGTAATTCAAGTATCACAAAAGAGTTGAAATCAGGATCTATCAACTTTTTTCAAGGATGGATGTTTCGGGATGGATGGTTTGTAGATGATATATCAAATCTACAAAAACATGGTGAACAAATTCGTGCTTACTTTCAACCTTTAAAGAAGTATCAGTTAAATGTAGCAAAACTCATGTCCAACATTCGTAGCCAGACTGATGTGATCATTGGAGTCCATATTCGTCATGGAGATTATCAGGAACATCAAAATGGCAAATATTTTTATTTAGTTGAAGAATATTTAAAGGTTATGGAATCAGCACAAAGACTATTTCCTAACAAAAAAGTGACATTTTTGATTTGCTCAAATCAGAAGCCCAATGAGGATTTTTTCCAACATTTATCTTATGTTTATGGCAATAATCATATAATTGAGGATATGTATTCTTTAGCTCAATGTGATTATATTATTGGCCCTCCTAGTAGTTATAGTATGTGGGCATCGTTTTATGGTAATCGACCTCTCTATATGATTAGGGATGTGAATAAAACCTTAGAAATTGAAGATTTTATCCACTTTTACCAATGGCAAGGAGTTTTTCACTATAACGAAGACTGGAGTAAAAGTGTCTGGGAATGGACACATTAAATTAAATTGACCGACTAAGATTAAAAGTAATAATTTTTAACTTATTTATGAAAACAGAAAATAGAGGATTTATTACAATTTTAACCGGACTTTACTCTTTTCAAGATTGTATTCATTTTTTGGCGGCGATTAGGAAGTTTCATCAAGAACCAATAATTATTTTAATCGACCAAGTTCCGGTAGTTCTGTATCCATTATTAAAGGCTTTTAAAAATGTAATTTTAAAGCCAGCACCTGCGAATAAAAATACTGTCTTAGCATCAAGGGAAGCAAAACTAGCTCTATATGCAGCCTCTGAGTTTGATCAAACAATTTACCTAGATTCAGATATTTGCTTACTGTCTAATATAAACGATGTATTTGAGTATCTAGATGAGTATGATTTTTTGTTAACTGAAGATGTGCAACCTTCCATTCTGAAAGCTACAAATTTATTACGTGGTAACCAAGAAGAACTATTGCCAAATGTTTTGTCAATTCTGCAATCAGTAGGTTTACCATTACAAGCAGATAGTGTGCAGTATAATGGCGGTTTTATGGCTTTTCGGAAAACAGAAATAACCAAGCTATTGTTTGTAGAATTCAAACGTTATTTTGAGATTGTCAAAAATAACCAAGATAAATTACTCCTAAAAGATCAAGGCGCTTTTGCTTCTGCGATCGCATCTGTACGTCCTAATATGAAAATACTACCACCCACTTATAATTATCTCAGTAAATGGGAAGATGATTATGACATTAACGATCAAATCAAAGTCCTTCACTGTACCTATCCTTATCGACCTCAATATGCTAAAAATATTAGTCGCTCCTTATATACAAGGGTTTTTGACAGATTCGCTAAAGTATTTTTGCCGAATCAAGTTACAAATCCTTGGCGGACTAAATGATTTATAAATAGGAAAATAGGTGATAATGAGAGAAAAATTAAAGGTATCCCTGCTGGTCTGGAACTTATCAACCAACGATGGGTTTATTCGTGCATCTTTATTAAAAAAAGCCCTACTTCAGTTAGGCTATGAAGTACAAATATGCGGATTTTTATTTGGTAAAGAGTTATATAAAGCGATTTCATCTGAAGAGCAAGTATATTATGTCAATGGCTCAAATTATCCCGATTTCTTCAAATCTATTAGTGAAATTCTCAAAATTATTGATGGAGATATTATTTATGCAATCAAACCTCAGCCAGCAAGTTTTGGGGTTGCACTTTTAAAGAAACTCTACAGCAAAATACCAGTAATTTTAGATATAGATGACTGGGAACTTAGCTGGCATGGTGGCGACAAATGGCGTTATCATCCTCCACTCAAACAGCTAGCTAAGGATTTACTTAAAAAAGATGGAGTTTTGAGAGTACCTAATCATCCTTTGTATTTGAAATGGATGGAAGGTTTGGTGAGTCAAGCTAATGCAGTAACGGTACACACTAGCTTTTTGCAGCAGCGTTTTGGCGGTCATTTTGTTCCCAATGGTAAGGATACCTCTTTATTTGACCCGGCTCGATACAATTCTGAAGAAAGCAGAAGTCGTTATGGTTTATCTGAATATCGGATTTTAATGTTTCCTGGTGCATCAAGACCTTATAAAGGTTTAGAAGATGTTCTCATAGCACTGGATAAAATTAATCAGCCAGACTTAAAACTGGTGATTGTGGGTGGCAGTCCTTATGATAATTATGATGAGCAACTTCAACAAAAGTGGGGACGCTGGATGATCAAATTGCCAAATTATCCAGCTGATGTTATGCCTGATTTGGTAGCAGCCGCTCACATTGTAGTCGTTCCTCAGCGAGATACCCCAGAAACTCGCGCTCAATTTCCCCTGAAGTTGACAGATGGGATGGCAATGGCTAAACCTGTATTATCAACTCGTGTTGGAGATATTCCCAAAATTTTAGGTGATGCTGGTTATTTAGTCGAGCCTGCTTGCCCTGAACAGATTGCGGAACAAATTCAATTGATTTTTCAGAATTTAGAGTCAGCAAACCAGCAAGGTATCAAGGCAAGAGAAAGATGTGTGGAACACTATAGTATAGAGGCTATGGCTTCTGTTCTCAAGTCAGTAATTGCTCAGTTGTGAATCTTGATTGGGCATAGGGCGTTGAAAAAGAGATTTTTATTCCCTCATTGTGCCAAATCCGTTCTGGTATTCTATCTGGAAAAGTCTCTGGAAACTGGTGTTGTCGGGGTGTAACTATATTTTAACGGAGTTGAGATATGAAGATTATTTAGTTTGATTTATTTGATGATTAGCTGATTTGGTAAATAATTTTTGAATAATAAGTGAAAGTGGCATAAGAATACCCAATGTCTACCAGAAAACTACTACTAAGATTCGCTAAACCCTATCCAGGTTTGATTCTGCTGACAATATTGTTAGGATTTTCTGGGGCTTTATTTAATGGCATTAGCACAGCTTTAATTGTGCCAGTGGTTTTAAAAATTGTGGGGCAAGAAGTAGATTTAAGTACCGCCCCTCCCATCCTAAAAACGATGATGTCTCCCTTTGATAATACTCCAGAAGCTTACCGGATAGGAGTAATGACTGGGGCGATTATATTCACAATTATTTTAAAAAACTTAGCTACTTATGCCAGCGCCTTAACATCGAGTTCTTTAACCCGAAAGCTGACATCAGATATGCGCGAAACTGGGTTAAGGTTATTACTAGAAATTGATCTAGATTATTATGCCAAGACGAAAGTTGGTGATTTAATCAACCGTCTTGGTGGAGAAATTGGTCGGGCTGCAAGTGCTATAGGTACTACAGTCAAGCTAGTTATCCTGGGAATCACAATTTTAGTTTTTGTTGGTTTATTGCTGTCAATTTCTTGGCAGTTGACAATCGCGGCCACATTTTTGCTGTCGTTGGTGACATTAGTAAATCAGTATGCCATTTCCCGGTCTAAAACTTTTGGTAAGCAGCTGAGTGAGATGTCTAGAGCATATTCAATTTCTATGCTGGAGACTTTGAACGGAATTCGACTAGTGAAGGCGACGGGAAATGAAGAAAAAGAATATGAACGGATTACAAAATTAATTCGCGATCGCGAGTTGGCAGATTTCCAATCTCAGGTTAATTCGGAAGCAATTACACCCCTGAGTGAGGTGATGGGTATTACAGCTTTACTGCTGATTGTCCTTTTGAGCAAAACCTTCTTTGCTGAACAGGTTTCTTCTCTTTCTACCGTACTCCTGACATATTTATTAGTGCTGCTGCGAGTGCTGCCATTGATTTCTCAGTTAAACACTATTCGCAGCAACTTTGCCAGTACCGCCGCCAGTGTGGATGTGACGAATGAGTTTTTAAGTCTGGACGATAAGCCGTTTATGGGTAACGGCAAACTTCCCTATACAAAATTAGAAGAGGGAGTGTCTTTTAATTCTCTTTGCTTTGCCTACCCTGGTCATGAGAAGTATGTACTCAAAGATGTCAGTTTATATTTACCACGTGGCACGACCTTAGCATTAGTAGGCAGTTCTGGTGCTGGTAAATCCACTTTGGCAGACCTTTTGCCCAGATTCTATGATCCGATCGCTGGTAGTATTACCATTGATGGTACTGATTTGCGAGAGTTCGATGTCATATCCCTGCGAAAGCGCATGGGGATTGTCAGTCAAGATACCTTTCTTTTTAATGACTCGGTGCAGAATAACATCGCTTATGGGCGACCAGAGGCTACTGATGATGAAATTCTGATAGCGGCCAAGCAAGCAAATGCTTATGAGTTTATTAGCAAATTGCCTCAAGGATTTGATACCTTGATTGGCGATCGCGGCGTGATGTTGTCTGGTGGACAAAGGCAAAGATTAGCGATCGCCCGCGCCCTCCTCCAAAATCCCGAAATTCTGATTTTAGATGAAGCCACCAGCGCTTTAGATACCGTTTCCGAACGCTTAGTACAAGCTGCACTCGACTATCTTAGTCGCGATCGCACCACCCTAATAATTGCTCACCGCCTTTCCACAGTCCAAAAAGCTAATCAAATTGCCGTCCTAGATCAAGGACAGGTGGTAGAAGTGGGAACCCATGAAGAACTTTTACAAAAGGGTGGCTACTACTCACGTTTGTACTCAATGCAGTTTGCGGAACATCCTGAAACTGCTACCAAACGCAATCAAAGTTTGCTCCGCATGTCTCACGAAATTCGGACGCAGTTGAACTCGATGATTGGGTTACTCCGCTTATTACTTGATGATTTAGTAGACGATTCCCAAGAACGGCACCAATTAATTGAAGACTCTTATAAATCAGCTTGGAGAATTCTCAACACCATTGATGTTTTTGAGGATGTTATTAACTTACAAGTCAAAGGAAAGATTGTCTCAATTTCTGGTCAAAATCAGAATATTATCAGTAACCATTATCAAACTTTTAATCATATCTCAGCTGAGTTTCGGACTTCTCTTAACCTCATCCTTAGTTCTCTTCGCTCTCTAGCTGATAATTTTATATCCACCACAGAAGAACAAAATGGATTAGTTTCTGAAAGTTATGATTCTGCTATATATCTGCTCGATAATTTAGAAAATTTTGAGAATAGTATTAATATTTAAATGAATGAAAAATCCTACTTTAAAAAAATACTACATTTTTTTCATTGGTGAAGAGTTACCCCAGCCAGAGGCTCACCTAGTACAGTCTACAAATGCAGCTAACGCCGCCGCCAACTTAGGATATTCAACAGTTCTGGTCTATCCTGACAAAGGAGCAAAATTAATTAATCTAGCTCGTCCTTTTCAACCTATAAAAACACCAATTGAACTTGTTAAATATTATAACCTCCATGACAAATTAAAAGTTGCTCCTTTACCGATGCCTTGGCCGATTGACCATTTTCGGAGCAAATTTACCGATTCTAACACCATTGCAAGCAAGTATTATTTACCATTTCACATACTTCCAACTACTAAACTTGTTCACAGTCGCAATTGGAATTTTGTCAAAGCTGCCATCAAAAATGGCATTCCGGCAATTTATGAACACCACCATCACGAAGAGAAACCATTTGAGGTAGAAATTGTCACAAATCCTCTCTTACAAATTGCTGTCACCGTTGTAGACACCATCCGCGAAAGCATGATTAACAATGGGATGCCGCCAGAAAAAGTAATTAAGCTACACAACGGTTTTAATCACTTATTTATGCAGAGACAACCAGAAAAAGCGGCAGAATGGCGTAAGAAACTATTGCAAGATGCTCCCCAAAAATTGGTAGTTTATGCGGGAGCGTTACAGCAATTTAAAGGTATTGATGTACTAATTGATGTGGCTAATGAAATGCCTAATGTGCAATTTGTCTGTGCAGGTGGCAAGCCAGCAGAAGTCGAATATTATCAGCAATTAGTCAAAGAAAAACAGGTTCATAATATTAAATTTTTGGGCTACATCTTACATAATGAGTTAGCATCTTTGCTACAAGCAGCCGATGTTTTAGCTCACCCTCATTGTTCGGGAAAAGCGGCCACTTTTACATCTCCCTTAAAGCTGTTTGACTACTTCGCCTCTGGGACTCCCATTGTCTCGACAGAAATTCCTTCATTAGTTGAGTTTCAAGATACTCAAGCCATTACTGCTTGGTGTGAGCCAGATAACCCCAGCAAATTTGCCGAAAGTCTGAAGCGGGTTTTAGAAACTCATCCCAGAAAAATAGAAGGTTATCCAGATAGTATCGAATTTGTCAAGCAGTTTTCTTGGGAAAATCGAGCCGCAAAAATCCTTAGTTATGTTGATAAATCTCTGCTTCCTCAACTTATTGTGTAAGTAAAAATGGGTGAGATTAAATAAAATGACTATCAAAACTGTAGGAATGATTAGTAGCTATCGAGGTTTAGAAACTAGAGCCGATTGGCTGTGGCAACAAACCCCAAATCAATTTGGAGTTTGGGGCAATATGCAAATGCAAGCACTAGCGACAAAACCAGATTTTCTATTGATGTATCAATTTGATTTTCCCCAAGTAACGCTACAAAAATCCTGGTTAGATAGCTTACGTAAACAGCAACAAAAACCAGTAGTAAATGTTGATTCTCTACTGCGTGGTGTCAACAAAGAGCGAATTATTTATTTACTCAGAGAACCGCCTTTAGATGAAATTGTCGAAATAACTAATCATAATTATCAACAAGCCCAGAAGTATTGTGGCTATATTTCTGGCCCTGATGATTTTGCTCCTACTCCCGACTATATGCCTGCTATTTGGTATCACTCAAATTCATTTCAAGATTTAAATGAAATGCCACCTCCCAAAAAGGTTGCCCCATGTAGTTGGATTACTTCAGGAATTAGCCGCACAGTCAACCATCGCCAGCGTTTAAACTTTTTGCAGTCCTTACAATCTAGTGGTATGAAATTTGATTTATATGGGCGTAACTTACCAGAATCGGCTAAAAAGTCGGGAGAACTAAGTAACAAATGGTATGGCATGGCACCATACTATTACAATTTGGCAATTGAAAATTATGCTGATAATAATTGGTATGTGAGTGAGAAACTTTGGGATAGTTTACTTGCCTGGTGTCTACCAATTTACTATGGTGGCCCGGCTGCTGATAAATTATTGCCACCAGGTAGTTTTTTGCGGTTGCCCAGTTTAGATGAAAAAGGCATTGCCTACATTCAAGAAGTGACAGCTACACCTTATGCTTGGTATGCTGCTAAGGATGCGATCGCCGAAGCACGTCAAATCATTTTACACAAATTAAATCTGCTTAACTGGTTATCAAACTTTGTTAATCAACACTCATAAATTATGAATGGTATTTGTACACTTGCCAATGATTATGTTTTCGATCAACTGGTGGCTTTGCTCAATAGTATTGATGTTATTTTAGGCTCAGAAACTCCTGTTTGTATCTATCCTTTTGACGATCAGACACAGCGAATTGCTGATGAAATAGCTAAACGCCCTAATGTATTTATTTACGATCATCAAGAATCAATCAACCGTTGGGATCAATTTATGCTCTCAGCAGCACCAGAACGATTGAATCGTAGTAAATCACGGTTGTATGGCGCTCACCGTCGTTTTTGCGCCTTTGATGGGCCATTCGATAAGTTTATCTATTTGGATGCCGACACCTTGGTGATGAACTCACTAGCGACAGTGTTTGAAAAGCTAGATAGTTATGATTTTGTTGTCTACGATTTCCAGTTTAAAGACGTTAGTAAAATATATAATGTTAATTCTCCAAAATTACTAGAAACTTTTGAGCAAAAGCGCATTGATTCCGAAATATTCTGCTCAGGTTTTTATGGTGCAAAGCGGGGAATATTTAACTCCGAACAAAGAGATTTGCTGATATCTTATTTGCAAAATGGTGAGGCAGAAATTTTGTATGGCGGTGCTGGTGAACAACCACTAATCAACTATATGGTAATGAGATCCAATCTTTCTATTTATAACTTTGCTCGCCAATTACCAGATAATGAAAAAACAGGATGTTCTGCCACATCTAAGCACTTTGAAGAACGAGAAAACCTTCTTTATGACAAGGGTAATCGACTAACTTACCTGCATTACATTGGTATTCCTCCTAATATCAATCAAGCAGTATGTGCTGGAGAAAATATTGAGTTTCCCTATCGAGATTTATTTCTCTATTATCGTTACCTACACGAACCAGAAAAGCGTCCAGTATTCACAAATCCTCCTAAGAATTATAATGACGCTCCAGTAGCAAATTTACTTACCAGAGCTTTGCGTAAATTTAAGTTAATTAACCAAGGATAATTTATGAGTAGGGGAATTTATATTGTTGCCAATGATCGTGTTCTTGATAATGCGATCGCTTTACTCAATAGCATTCGTTACTATGACCCAGCAGTAACCATTTATCTCATACCATTTAATGAAAATTATCATAAGGTCGCAGAGCAGCTTGCTACCTTACATAAAGTGCAAATTTTTCCAGATTTAGAGCTTATTGATAAATTTACCAAACGCATCGGAGAAATTTTTGATCGAGATTTCCTCGCCTTACCAAACAAAATGCGTAAGCTTGTGGCGTGGTTTGGCCCTTTAGATGAATTTATTTATATTGATACAGATATTGTCGTTTTTGAAAAAATCGCCGATAATTTAGACAAACTTTCAGAAGTCGATTTCTTCTGTTGTGATTACCATCATGCCAATGACAAGCTGCGAAATATCTTTTCCCCATTTGTGAAAGAGCAGCAAATTTTTTCTGATGCCCAACTTCAAGATGTTTTCAACAGTGGCTTTTGGGCTTCGAGGAAAGGAGTTATTACCGAAGAACAAATGGATGAAGCTTTGCGAGAGTGTGCGGCGCATCGTGAATATTTCGATTTTTCTGAAGGAGTTACAGACCAACCAATTTTAAATTATCTTGTTCTTAAACTAATTTCCAAACGTGGAAATCTTGTCAAAATTCCTGGGGGAGGGCCTGGTAGTTGGGCAGGTTCACGAAATTTCCAACAGCAAGATTATGCCCTCTATGACCGAGGACAACGATTAAAATATCTCCACTGGGCTGGTACGCGGATGAAAACTGGTAGTCCCTATTGGCAGTTGTGGGAACACTATCGCTATCTCCATGAAGGTAAATTTGCTTTTATCCCTAAACTGACTCGCCGTTTATTTCCCTTTATTACTGCCCGTACTTAATATTAGGAGTATCCCAATGATTGATGGCATTTACATCCTAGCGAATGATGTTGTCTATGACCAATTGGTTGCGTTGCTCAACAGTATAGAAGCTAATGCTGGTAGAAAAATTCCAGTTTGCATACTTCCATATAATCAGCGTTTAGATAAGGTGAAGACAGAAATTGCATCTAGAGATAATGTCACCTTATTTGAAGATTCTGATTCTATAGCTTACTGGGATAACTTTGCGACTCAGATATGGAAAAATTATCCGAGAGCGCAAAAAACTTGGCGAGAGTGGGGTTTTCCAGAACTCTATGAGTTACCAATGCATCGCAAATTTTGTGCTGTGGATGGCCCCTTTGATCGGTTTATTTATTTTGATGCAGATACCTTGTTAATGGGGCCTGTAGATTATGTATATGAAAAATTAGATACCTATGATTGGGTAGTCAATGATTTTCAGTATAAGTCGGAATTAAAATTTATTTTTGATGGTTCACCAGATAAAGTACAGGAAATTTTTAAATCAGAAAACTTACAGGATAAAGTATTTTGTGCTGGTTGGTTTGCCACTAAGAAAAATATTTTTTCTCCAGCTATAAGAGCCGACTTAATCGATAAGTTAATATCAGGTGAATCAGATATTATGGCTTTTTTAGCGCCTGACCAATCTTTATTTAACTACATGGTATTGAGAAGTAGAATTTCCTATTATAACTTTGCTTTTCATGACTGCGAACAGGCAACTGGTAATCACTGGAGTTCTCAATTTGATGTAGTAGATAATATCCTCTATGACCAAGGGCGGAGATTAACCTACTTACACTATATGAGTATATCTTCTTCAGGTTTTGTGCGGCTTTGTGGGGGGGAAGATGTTGATATTCCTTACCGCGATGTTTTCTTATATTATCGCTATTTAAAATCACCTGAAGAACTTCCTCAAAGCTTTACGCGCCCAAGCCAGTTAACGCTTATGCAAAAATATACTAGTAGTTTTCTTCAGCAAAGAGTCAATAATATTAAGCTAAAGTATCGCAATTTTAAAGATAGAATTAATGGGTACTAATATTAAGATGAAACTGCGACTATTCAGATTTATGCAAACAGAAATAATCAACATAAAGTCAAACCCAGGAGTGTAAAAGCTGCTGAAATTTTAAATTTAAAAGTCTCCTTTTCGGTATCAAAAGTTCTAGACCCTTCTAAATCCACCGATGAATTGGGGAATTTTGATTCCGGTTTTCCCCTTAAATAAAAAGGGGGGTTAGAGAATGAGGGCTATCAAGGTTTTTGCACATTTGGGATGATCCCGTTTCAATGCAATTTTTAGATCATGTTTCTATTCTGCAAATATTGTATGCAATATCTTTCATAAAAACTCTGCACCAAATAAGCAAAAACAAAAATTATTGGAATTCCTATAAATATTTCGGTCGCCATAAGTACGTATTGATTATTAATTCCCATTCCTTCTTGTACTATTTTTCTTAGAAAAAACCAAATTGGTCTGTGAAAAAGGTACATTCCGTAGGAAGCATAAGCAACTGCTTGTACAGCTTGACTAGACTTTAATATTTTTGCTATGGCATTACAAATACCATAAATTGATAAAATAAAGCTGAACATCATAATATTCAGAATTGTATAGCTTTTAATCAGACCAAAATAATCAATTCCGTATTTTTTCTCCAGCAGAAAGCAACTAATCAAAATACAAACAAAGACAGCAGTAATAATGAAAGTACTTTTGTTGAGCCAAGGAGTTTCCAAAATTTTGCTTTCAGCGCAGTAAATGCCAAAGATAAAAATCCAGTAATATAAACTTATTCTGTAATCCATAAAATGTAGCGATGTACTTGCAAAAGAAACAATAAAAGGGAAAATTCCAATTGCCAATAATCTATATATCATCCTGATTTTTTCGGCTTTGCAAATAATAAAAATACAATAATATACTAATATTGTGCCTACAAACCACAGAGTTGGTAATGATGGCAAGTGTTTTGAAAACAACAGTGATTGTAGACCAAAAATATGAATAATGATTCTTAAAGGTTCCCTGATATTGAGCATATAGCAAAAGAATACAAGTGCTACATAGTACATTGGGAAAATCCTGATTATTCTTTTATATAAAAATGTACCTACTGTAGTCCAGTCTGGAAAGCTTATTTTTTTTACATTTGTCAAATATCCAGACATAAATATAAATAAACTAAGTCCCAAATATGTATTAAGTTCATTCAATGCAGATAAATCAATGTTAATTCCAAAGTTTTTGAGGTTATAAAAATTGAAGCAGTAACTTTGTAGATGATGAAAAAGTATTATAAAAGTTGCTAGAAACCTGATTAAGTCAAAGACTAAAAATCTATCTTTTATCTCTATATTTTTCATCTGTATATTTATTCTGAATCCTGAATGATTAGGTTCTGTTCTGGAGTTTAGACTAATTTGAAAAATTTTATAGTCAATGACACGCTCGTTAAGTGTGAAGCCTACCCCTGGTTAAATAGGACTTACGCAAAACTTACGCGCTCAGGGGCAATACCCTGCGGGTACTCCGTTGGAGAACTCGTAGAGTAGCCGCAAAGTGTCTACATGAATTGCCCTAAGAAGAAAATCTTTCTTTTCAGCTATTGCTTACGTAAGTCATGTTAAACATTAGGCCAACTTCTGCCACAGTGTACTACCCCCAATAGAGAGTCAAAGGCGAGGTTTTGTCTATAACTTCTTACCATTTGTTATAGCCTACATTTCGCAGGTTGAGGGTAAAGTGATGGTATTTTAAAGTCTAAGTGGATGAAAGTAGTGCTAGCAGCAAATAAATACCCTGCATTGAAGACCATCTGGGGATTGTAGCTGGGATAGCTGATGAAACTCAAAATTTGAGGGCTGTTCGCAAAGCGTTACCGTAGGGTAGTCCTCACTACAAGCTAATTCCAATTTAATTTACATTCCTTAACATACCTTGATTTATTCTCGCCTACTTATTTAATGCCTCAATATGCTCTAAAATTTGCTGCCTCATATTGCTTGTTATCATTAGCTCTACTTATGAATAAGTCCCTAAAAAATCAAAAAACCGTATTTTGGAATACAGTTTTTGAATTCAAAACAAGATATTTAAATTTATAACTCCAGAGAGATGGGGCAGAACGCCCACCGTAGGTGATTGTTTTAAATCTAAGAAAAAGAATCTAAATCTAAAGATTGCATACCTTCGCGTTCTATAAAAGTCATCATACTTCCCAACTGCAACCAAACTAATAAACAAGTAAACAGACTAATTGGTAAACCGACTCCTAAAGCCAAGGTGGAGGGAAAGCCAAATATCTCTAAGCCTGAAGACAGAAATAGACAAGTACCGCCAGTTATGCCGATAAATGGCACAAGTAATTGTTTAAGTGAGGAACGGGGTTTAGTATTTTCTGCTCGCTCGCTTGGCCAGTTCTGCACAATTACTTTCAAAGTGCCAGATAATGCCAAACCAGATGTTAATGCTGTCAAAAAGCCAACAAGTAAGAGGAAATAGGGTGGTTGTAGAGGAAAATAGTACATTAAAACTCCTGATTTATATTAAAGGTTTTTAGTTTTTACTTGCTGACTGGTTTCCAGTAAAAGACATAAGGAATGTAGCTTTTGGGAGGATAGCCGCCGCGCCTTCTTTAGATAAGTCTGTTAAGATACCGATCGCTACATTTAATAAACGATCCGGTTTTAAGTCATCTTTAACCAGGTTCCACAGGCGCTTAACATCTTCGGTGTGGAGGCGATCGTCTTCGGTGAGAGCCAGCACCAGCTGTCGCCGCAGAAACTTGCCTTCTTCTGACATTAAATATTGCAACCCCATCTGGGCTGTGGGCAATACATCAAAGTTGCGATCGCTCCGAGCGATCGCAATTAAATTCTCTAAACGCTGCCACTGAAATTTACCATCTTTAAATAATACATTCAATAATCGCCGCCGTAATTCTGGCGATTCGCCTGTCAGTAACCGCCGTGCTATATAGGGATAACCCACTTCCACAATTTTGAAATCTGGGTTAAGGCTCAGGGCAATACCTTCTTGAGTCACCAAGGAACGAATAATCAAAGCAAACTTCGCCGGAACTCGGAAAGGATATTCGTACATCAGTTCCGAGAATTCATCGGTAATAGTTTTGAAGTTAAAATCCTTGACATTTTTGCCAATGGCATTTCCTAGCACCGCTTCTAATGCTGGCACTATTGGGCAAATATTCGTGTCTGGAGTCAAAAATCCTAATTTTATAAAATCTTCGGCTAAGTCGGTATAGTCTTTATTCACCAAATGCACTAGCGCATCCACCAATGTTTCTTTGGTGTTTTCCTCCAACTGATCCATCATGCCGAAGTCAATATAAGCCATCCGACCATCGGGTACAGCAAATAAATTACCGGGATGGGGGTCAGCATGAAAGAAGCCGTGTTCCAACAGCTGTTGTAAACCTGAAGTAACGCCAATTTGGATAATCGCTTCTGGATCTAAACCTGCTTCGCGGATGTGTTGAGTGTCCGTTAGCTTGAAGCCATCAATCCATTCCAAGGTTAAAACGTGGGTATTGGTATAACGCCAGTAAATTCCTGGAACTTTAACTTGTGGGTCGTTGCGGAAGTTACTAGCAAAGTGTTCGGCGTTGCGACCTTCATTTATATAGTCGATTTCTTCAAATAGCTTCGTGCCAAACTCGTCTACGATTAAAGTTAGGTCGTGACCGAGATTCAGGGGCAACCAAGGAGCCACCCAACTCGCGCCCCAGCGCAATAAATAGAGGTCGCGGGTGAGAACTGAGCGTAAGTTGGGGCGTTGCACCTTCACTGCGACTTCTTCGCCACTGATCAGACGACCACGGTATACTTGACCCAAGCTAGCTGCTGCTACTGGCTTAGGTGACAGCTCGCTAAAACTTTCATGGATTGGACGGTCTAGCTCAGTTTCGATAATTTGGTAAGCGATCGCATTATCGAAAGCTGGTAACTGATCTTGTAACTTGATCAGTTCTTCTAGAAAATCTTTACGTATCAGGTCGGGTCTGGTGGAGAGGGCTTGACCTACTTTAATAAAAGTCGGACCGAGGCGGGTGAGCAGTTCTCGCAACTGGATAGCTCGTTTACCCTTGTTTTGCTCAACTTTGTCTAGCCATTCGTCCCACTTGAGACTGAATATAAATCCTGCAAAAGAGGAGATAATTCTCAGCAGTCGCCCCCATGCTAGCCAGGGACGGTAACTATAATAGCGAGCGATCGCATCTGGATTATAGAGTTTTAGCTGAGTAGGTTGATACTGACCCACGCCTTTATTTGCCTCTTCAACTGAAAAATTTACAATGATTGTTTTTTCCTGACCCACAAGTTAGTTGCAGGTAAAAGATAGCGGTAGCTTTTTATCTAAAACAACTCAAACTCTGCCTTTTTGGGATACTGTTCGAGATAGTTTTAGCCTATATTACTGCCTAGATTTGTTTATCCTTTTCTTAATTATACTTTATAAAACTACAACTACTTATCCATCTTTTCGATGATTTTATCTTTTCTTAACCTTATTCTTATATAAATATAAATTTTTACTTAGATATGCAAATTTGAGCAGAATCCAACAACTCAGTAACCATGTTTGCTATTAGCTACATATCGCAGTAGTTAAGTAGATCAACTTAAATTAAATATAAAACTCTCAGGAGAGGGATTCACAACTTTTTTGATCAGTCGATCCTCTTGATGTTATGTTTATTTATACTCACCTAATTAAGTGAAGAATCTAATATTGTATGTGTAAAAAATAACTATTAATTAAAATAAAGTTTTGTTAGAGAGTGTATATTTACAAGCTTTTTGAATCATAAAAATTACAGTTAAGTACAGCTTTGGTAATTGGTAGTGGTTTTACCACAATTACCAATTACCTACTTTTAATTATCATTGAGTGCTATTTAGATTTGGCCTCCAAGTTTTCTAAACGGCTTCTCAATTCCTGGTTTTGTTGCTTGAGTTGGTCGAAATCTTCACGCAATTGACGCAAGGTTTTTTCTGAACCAATGTTCTTTTGCACCTTGGAAATTTCTTCTTCAGCATAGCGACGGACACGCCCATCGGCTGTTTGTTCAGCTAGCGATCGCAAAATTCCGACTGCTTTGGGTGTTTCCATTTGTCCTAATGCTGCTGCTACCGCCACTTGCGTTAAGAAGAAGGTTTCTTTGGCTAGTTCTGTTAATTTTTCTAAAATTCGTTCCAAATTAACCGGACTTTGCCCTACAGAAATCTTTCCTAAAGCGCGAATTGTGGCTAAACGTAGGGGTTGTGGTACACCGAGTTTGGTGTATTCGATCAGCAGATTTAAAGCCGCTTCCGAGGTTTTGAATTCAGCTAAACCAGCAACTGCACCACTCCGCACTACTTCATTCCAACCCGCCTTTTCTTCTAAAACACCTTTGAGTTGCTTTAATACCTTGTCTTCCTTGGGTTTTTCTTCCAAATTTGCCGATGCGTAGGCGAAGCCCCTCACAGAGATCGCGCCGATTACACGAGAGGCTGCTGCTTCCACGTAGTAGCTAGGATCGCCCTTTTGCAACAACCCTTTCACGACTTTATAGCTTTCAGCAGTTTTGATTTTAGCAAGTGCTTCGACTACAGATCGTCGCACGTAAGCATTTTTATCTTTTAATCCCACAACTAAGCCATCAAAGGCTTGGTCTAAATTAATTTTGGCTAGTTGTTTCGCCACTTCCACCCGCACACCCCACAACGGGTCATTTTTGAGCGCCGCAGATAGTGCTTTTGTCGCTTCTAACCCGCCTTTTTTCGTTAAAGCTTCTGCTGCATAGATGCGCGAAATCGGGTTAGGGTCAGATTCTAACTGTGCTTTTAACTCTGCTATTGGATACTCTAAAACTACTGTTTTCAGGTAATTATTCCCAACGTCAAAGCTGATAAATTGGGGCTTATTTTCTAGGGGAAAGTAGAAACTCTGTTCCCGTTCATTTATCCGCACTACAAAAGTCTTGAGTTGTGAGTCAGCAGTTATGAGTTGGGAATTATTTTTAACTCCCAACTCCTCACTTCTCACTTCTGGTTGGGTATAGCCAAAACCAATAGGTATTTTTAAATCAAACAAATCCTTACTGCCATTTTTATCTTCAGCAGCTTGGGTTTGCGTTACCGTAATTTTTGCCAAATTAGCATCCCCATCCCAAGAGTAAGCTACCTTAAAATCGGGATGGCCACCACGATAAACGTATTGGTCAAAGAGAAACAAAAGATTATGTCCGGTAGCCTTTTCAATCGCCCTGAGTAAATCTATTGTTTCTACAGTTTTGTGGGCATTATCTTGGACAAATGTTTGAATAGCCTGCCAAAATAATTCATCTCCCAATTGGGTCCGAATCATGTGATAAACACAAGACCCTTTTTCGTAGATGTGGCGATCGTAAAGTTCAATAGCTTCGCGGTAAACATGTGTTACCATCGGGCGACGATAGCGGCTGCTATCTTCACTAATGTAACGACGAGCTTCCAATAAACGATAGTAAGCTGCTTCTTCTTGACTATATTCCTGTTCTGTCCACATCACTTCCGAATAGGAAGCCATCCCTTCTTTAATCCAAGCATGAGACCAATGCTTAATTACTACCAAATCACCAAACCACTGGTGCGCGAGTTCGTGGACAACTAAACTTTCGGTGTTACGGTTATCTAAAGCGGCGCGTTCATCCAGCAAACATCTATCTGTTAATAAGGTTGTGGAAGTGTTTTCCATCCCGCCAAAGATGAAATCATCGACACAAACCTGGGCATATTTCGGGAAAGGATATGGATAACCATACTTTTGGCTCAAAAATTCGATCATCCGGGGAGTTTTGCCCATGCTGCGTTTAGCATCTTCCTCCCGTCCCTTTTCTACGTAATAGGTGACTGGTTTACCCTTCCACTCATCCCGAATTTCGGCAAAATCACCTACTGCCAAAGTCATCAAGTAGGTAGGATGAACTTGTTGCTGTGACCAATGGTAGATTTTGTAATCACCATCCTCTGTAGTGTCAATCAGTTCGCCGTTGGAGATGGCCACCAGAGGGTTAGGAACACGAACGCGAATTTCTGAAGTAGACAATTGTCCTGGATAGTCAAAGCAGGGAAACCAAAAACGAGAGTCTTCGTCTTCTCCTTGAGTCCAAACTTGGGTGGGCTTGTTTGGATAGTGCTTGTCTGGTTGAATAAAATAAATGCCGCGTTGCGGTTTTACCACCGAGTAGGCGATCGCAATCAGCAAGCGTTTACCAATTTGAGTCGCCTCAGAAAGTTGGATGGTAAGCTGTTCCCCGTCGTAGTCAAAATTCTGTGGCACATCGTCCACCTGCACAGACTCGATATTCAGGTTGACAGCATCCAAAGTCAAACGGTCAATACCATTACGGATTGGCAAGAGGCGAATGCTACAACTGCCCTGATAGCTTTGCTTAGGGATATCTAAGCTGAGATCGAGAAAAATATGCTCCACCTGTCCGGGACGATCGGGATTGTAGTGTGGTCTTGCTCCCGGTAACTCAAAAGGTTTGTGTCCGTTATTATCTGTATCAAAATAAGACTTCGACATTGATCCTTACTGACCTTGTAATCCTGAAAAGTCTGGCTGGGCTGGATGTAATTAAGTAAAATAGCGGTGTCTGTATTTCCCAAATTAATAGGGCACTATGGGGATTGGGGGATTGAAATTAATCTCACCCGAATTTCCGAAGGTCGGTAGCCGATCCTTGGACTTTTTTCCATATCCCTCCCGCATTTACTTTTTCTGATGTTTTGCACTTTTTTGTCATCGAGTCAAGTGTCTCTTGCACCTCGTAGATTGATAATTAAGTACAAATACTCCTAATTATTCTTATAACTTAGGATAGCTTGCTGCTGTTGAGCAGACTATTTTCTTTGAGATGAACAGCATATCATTTGCGGATTCGCTCCTCATCCCCTTGAAGTCTTTTTTAGGGTAATTATTTTAGACTGCTAGCTTATAGGACTACTAATTTTATCAGTAAATACCGAGCAATGAACGGAAAATATTAATAAATCCGAAAACTCTACAATGAAACTTGTATAAATCTCGGTGACAATCTGAGCAAAAGAGGATAACAAAATGCCCGAAGGTAAATCAAAGTTTTTCATTCCTGCTGTTGGTGCGGCTGTAGTTGTTGTAGCAGGAAGTATAGCGGCTTATATGTATTTTAAAGGCCCATCAGGAGGTAGCTCAGACGCTCTCGGCAGTGCCAAATTAGTACCTTCAACAGCATTGGTGGCAGCTTATATTACAACTGACCCTCAAGCCTGGGCAAAGTTACAGCAGTTTGGCACTCCAGAAGCACAAAAGTTAGTGGCAAAAAATCTGGAAGACTTCAATCAGAAAATGTTCAGTGATGGTAACATCTCTTATGAAAAAGACATAAAGCCTTGGGTTGGTGGTGTCATGATTGCTCTACTACCAGCGAATTCTGTGAAACCGGCGCAGTTAAATGTACCCTCTGGGACACCGAATGTACCAACAAATTTACAGCAGGAACCAAATATCCTGATAGTGGTGGGAATCAAGGATAAACTGAGTGCTTTGAATTTTGCTAATAAATTGAAGTCACAAAAAGGGGCAAAATTCCAGGAATCTGACTATCAAGATCAAAAAATTATTGAAACGGCACAAAATGGTAAGCCGACATATAGCGTAGTTTTAAATAATAGTTACTTGGTATTAGCCCCCGAAAAACAAGCTATAGAAAAAGCTATTGACACCTTTAAGGGACAGTCTTCTTTTGCCAGTCAAGAAGGTGCAAGCAGCATTCTCAGCAAAGGAGTGGATGTTAAAAACAGCCTCGCCCAGATTTATGTACCAAACTATGCAGGCATGGTACAGCAATTAGCAGCCGGAAGTCCCCAGGCAAAGCAGTTACCTCCACAAGCCCTGACGCAACTCAAGCAGGTAAAATCTGTGGTGGCGGGTGTTGGTGTTGATGATGCGGGAGTAAGGGTAAAAGCGATCGCTAACTTAGATCCACAACTAAATAAATTCCAGTATCAATCAAGTCCTGGAAATATAGTCGGGCAATTTCCCATTGATACCTTTGCTCTGATTAGCGGAAATGGCATCAACCGTGGCTGGGAAACCTTAGTAGAACAGTCAAAAGATGATCCAGAAATGAAGCAAGCCTTAGAACAAGCGCGCGGACAATTGAAATTTGTCAATATTGACTTGGATAAGGATATTTTTGGCTGGATGAATGGGGAATTTGCCTTGGGTGCGATTCCATCCAATCAAGGAGTATTAGCCAGTGTTGGTTTTGGAGGTGCTTTAGTATTTGACACTAGCGATCGCAAAACTGCCGAAGCCACCTTGACGAAATTGGATACTCTCGCCAAAGCCCAACAAATCAACATCGTGAATAGAAATATCGGTGGTAAAGACGTAACTGAATGGCAGATCCCCAGACAGGGAGCTTTATTGGCGCATGGTTGGCTGGATCAAGACACTGTATTTGTGGCTCTTGGTGGCCCAGTTGCTGATGCGATTAGCGATCGCAAGAATCAATCTCTCGACAATAGCGACACCTTCAAAGCCGTTACTGGTTCTTTGCAAAAGCCCAATGGCGGCTATTTCTACCTGGATATGGACAAAACTAAAACTCTGCCCTTGGTCAATAGTTTAATCGCATCTGACGCGAATACTATCACCATCTTAAATTCCATTCGTGGTCTTGGTTTTACCGCTACCAGCCCCGATAAATCCACCACTGAATTAGAGATGTTGTTAGCTCTCAAGCCTGCTACAAAATAGGGCATTGGGCATT
>CAZZZY010000018.1:0-21102 GCA_964658545.1 uncultured Acetobacteraceae bacterium
CTGAGAAGGAAATAGCCCTGGGTTTTGTATAGTCACTCATTTGGATGAGAAACAATTCAACCATTTAGGTGAGGTAATTCAAGAAGCTAACTTTATATAAATATGTAGTATCTGTTAGTAGAAAAAATTGATTCTACTTTACTATAGTTAAGGAAAAACCGATGAAATTAACAACTTTAATAAATTCTACAGTGTTCATTGTTTCTATTGTCCTCACATCTAGCATTGCTAGTGCGCAAACAGCCACAAATAAAAACTATGTGAGTGCTGATACGACTAGTGAAAAATCAATAAACACAGCATTCAATCCTAATAATTTAGGTAGTAATGCCACCAATAGCAGCTACATTCAACCCTTTAATCTTGTTTATCTTGCTTACCAAGGTGGTTTCAAACAGCAAGGAATTCCTAGTGGAGGAAATTTTCTTTTTGAAGGTCGGAATGGAAATATTACGCCGAAAGATTTAGTCAAAGCTGCTATTAATGCTAACAAATTACCGGCACAAATTTTAAACAATCAAGATTATATCAGTGCCGTTAGATCAGAGCTTGGGACATTAACAGGAGATTTTCAGTAAACCAAAAAGTTTTTTAGAATTCAAGTTGAGAAGGCAGCTATGCTGAGGGTAGAGGGTGGCACACTGAGCGTGGCCGTTGTGCAGGGTAAGCGCATCTCAAAATCTATTGACACGGTAGTCTTGGGGTTAACTCAAAACACAAATAAGTTCAAAATTACTACACTGAGTCAAGGGTTGGGATTGACATTTTCGTCTTTATGTGAGTAAAAAACATGAATTACCCCGGCTTACTTTGTTGAAGCCGGGTTTTCTAACGTCTCCCAATCTGGGAAAGAGACTTTGAAATTAGCTCCCCTTTTCTTCTTTTTTATCTTTCCACTTCATTCACTGCCTTGGGAACCCCCGCAGTTAACACCTCATGTCCATCAGATGTAACTAACACATCATCCTCAATGCGAATGCCAATGCCAATCCATCGCGGGTTAGTCTCCGGTTGGTCTTCTCCTAGTTTAGTCTCTGGTACAATATATAGTCCCGGTTCCACTGTCAAAATTTGGCCTGGTTGTAAAATCTGCGGTTTATCTTCACCGTGCTGGTAAACTCCCACATCATGGACATCCAAACCTAACCAATGACTGGTGCGGTGCATATAATATGGCTTATATTTTTCTTCTTCAATTAACTTATCAATTTCACCTTGGAGGATGCCAAGTTCAACTAAACCTTCCGTAAGGACACGCACTGCTGTATCGTGAACTAATTTAAAGGGATTACCTGGTTGGACTTGAGCGATCGCTTGTTTTTGCGCCTCTAAAACAATCTCATACAGGATCTTTTGTTCTAGCGTAAATTTACCTCCCACAGGAAATGTCCGGGTAATATCGGAGTTGTAATAACCGTAGGCACAACCGGCATCAATTAGCAGTAATTCTCCGTCCTGCATTTGACGATTATTCTCAATATAGTGGAGTACGCAAGCATTCACGCCAGAAGCCACAATCGAAGGATAAGCCGGTCCTAACCCACCCCGGACTCGAAAGATGCGTTCCATCTCCGCTTGAATTTCATACTCATAACGTCCGGGTGCGGTGATTTCTTGTGCGTAATTGTGTGCTTCGACTGCGATCGCAACTGCTTGACGCATTAACCCCAGTTCAGCTTCACTTTTGATTAGTCTCATACCACTGAGGACAGGGCCAGTATCTTCAATGGCGATCGGCCCAGTACCGCGTTTAGGATAAGTCCGTAGTAAACTTTGGTAATGTGTCAGGATTTGGTCATTGAAAGTGCGATCGCGTCCTAAGTGATAGTAAAGGCGGTTAGCTTTTTCCAAATACTGGGGCAACTTTTCATCTAACTCGCTAATGGGGTACGCTTCATCAGCACCATAAATTTCCTTGGCTGCATCTACCCCACAAAGATAACCAGTCCATACTTCCTTTTCGCGATCCTTCGGTTGGACAAACAGCACAAACCGATGTTCTGAATGATGCGGCGCTAACACTGCAACTGCCTGTGGTTCGTTAAAACCAGTCAGGTAGAAGAAATCACTATCTTGGCGATAAACATACTCGACATCGTTGTGCATCACTGCCATTGGCGCACTGCGAAAAATAGCTGTGCCATCACCAATTTTTGCCATTAACTGCTCACGACGCTGCCGATATTCTGCTTGCATAGCTGAGGTATGTATTAAATTATTGTGTTATTTTACACTTTTGGCAACCAGCGATCGCACAGTTTATGCTTCTCGGTAGTTGCTAATCTAAGTTATTCTAACCAATATTTGTTTCAACTCAAGTCATAACAATTAAAAATTCAAACATCTTAGACAGTTTCAGACGGAGAGGAGTGCGGTCTTCTCCCAAAGGGAGAGGCTAACGCCAAGGGGTCTCCCCAAGAGGAGCAACTCCGGGGGATTTAAGCCCCGACAGAAACGGGGGCTACGTGTTTTGCTTGGGGTCTTAAACCCTTTATTTACGAGAAATTTATGAAGAATATGGTGTGAAGCTGACAATTCAGGTTATGTGGAAAAGCCCACGAAAACCTAACCCTCTTCCCGACGCGGGAAGGGGGGAATTCAAAGTCTCTCTCCTTTTAGGAGAGAGGTTTTCCAGAGCCCATGAAAAGTCAGATAAATCATCATATACAAAAAATCTTTTCTGATTGCTTATATATAACTTGAAAATTCCATAGTAATCAGTTATCAAAAATAGTTATTTATCTTCAAAGACTGACATTAATAAAGAAAAAATAGTTATGAAGAAATATAGAAAACCTGAGAAATGTTATTTAGTTACAGAAAGAGATTATCAAAAAAAGTTAAAAAATATGACATCTAGCAATAAAAAAAACTCATGCTTGCAACAAATACAAATCTCTCAAATTTGTCTTTGAATACAGATCAATTGGCATCAAACTCTTTCCAAACATCACAGAATTTAGCATCTTCTCTTGATAATTCAAATTCTATTTATGGGCTTGGAAGTAATAGTTCCTCACCATCACTACAAGTTCAATCGCAACCAACAGTACAAACTCAAGCGGTGACGGCACCTGCCAAAACATCACCGAATCCCAATCCTAATCCTTACATAACTAGTGCAGCGATTACTCCTGACTTTAACGGTGATGGCAAAACAGACCAAGTTTGGGCCGATACTAAAACCGGTGAGATTATGATTCGGTTGATGAATGGAACACAAGTTCTCCAACAGGCTTCTCTAGGTAATTTCGACCTATCTACCTATACTTACGAAATTGGTGACTTCAATGGTGATGGCAAAACCGACTTCTTATTACGCAATAAAACAACCGGTCAGAATACCATTGCGCTAATGAATGGTACAACGGTTGCTAGTATGGTATCTCTCACTACCCTTGCCCCAGCTTGGACTCCTGAGATTGGCGATTTCAATGGCGATGGCAAGACCGATATCTTCTGGCACGATAGTCAAACCGGTCAGAATGCTATTTGGTTGATGAATGGCACAACAATTCTGAGTTCAACTGCTTTAACTACAACAGATCCAGCCCTAACTCCTACGATTGTTGATTTCGACGGTAATGGTAAGAGCGACATTTTCTGGCGCAATCCGACAACCGGCGCTAACAGTGTTTGGTTTATGGATGGCACGCAAGAGACTCAAATGGCGCTGCAATCACAAGACGCTGCTTGGACTCCTACCCTTGGTGATTTCAACGGCGATGGCAAGACTGATATTCTGTGGAGAGACGCTCAAACAGGTCAGAACGAGATTTGGTTGATGAATGGGATCGTAGTCACCCAGGGGACTCTGCCGACACTTGACTCAACCTGGACTTCTCAGATTGGCGATTTCAACGGCGATGGCAGTACCGATATTTTCTGGCACAATACCAAAACTGGTGAGAACACCGCTTGGTTGATGAATGGTACAACAGTTGCTACTCAAGCTTTGTTACCCACTAATAGCGCGTCCTTGACACCATACCTTGGCGACTTCAACGGCGATGGTAAGACCGACATCTACTGGCGCAATCAGTCAACAGGCGCAGATGACATTTGGACTATGAATGGAACGACAGAAACTGACAATCCGATCGCCACTGCCGATCAACTGGACTCAGATTGGAGTCTGTTAACGTAAGTTGCTAGTTAGTGTCCCATATAGCCCAATACGCTTGGGTTAAGGCTAAAACTCTGTTACCAAAGTCAATTTTTTAACGTAGACGCTTCGGCTTCCCGCAGGGTACCGCCAAGGCGCAGAGGACGCAGAGACAAGAAAGAGATGCTTAACCCAAGCGTATTGCCATATAGCTATTTTCAATCTGGTGAGGTACAGGTATGCAAACAGACCTAACCCCCTAACCCCCTTCCCGCTTCGGGAAGGGGGAAAAATTCAAAGCCTCTCTCCTTCAAGGAGAGAGGAATAGATGGTACGACAGTCACTGACAATTCCGATCAGGGATGCTGATCAACTTACCCAAGATTGACATCTATTCAAAATTCAGCTACTCAAAACTTGTAAGTCAAAACCTGAATTTCCCCATTTTCCGGCAAATCTTTAGGGCTAATGGAAATAGTATCTCCGCTGCTGCGCCGCACTTTCATCCCTTGCATCAAGGTCAGAAAATCATCGAGTGACGAAATATCGCACTTAGCAGCATCAGCCGCCTGTGTCCGGTAATGGGTTGGAATTATAAGCTTGGGATTTAACACTTGAATAGCTTGCTTTGCTTCTTGAGCATTGTAGGCTTTTTCACTACCTCCCACTGGAATAAATGCGACATCAGGCCGTCCCATCAGGATTTTTTGCTCAATAGAAATGGGTGCAGCGGCTCCCCCTAAGTGGAGGATATTAATTCCGCCTTGCTTCCAACTCCAAGCGGTATTTGAGCCAAACTGTCTACCACCTTTGCGATCGTGGTCTATGGCAATTCCTTGGAACTTAATACCTTTAAACTCATAAACTCCTGGTTCGTAGATGAGTTTTGCCTTTCCCGGTAACACGTCTACAGCACCTTCATCCAGCAGTTGGCTGCTAATCAGTACTAAATCTGCTGCAACTTTTGGTGGACGATACCCAGCAGTACAGCCGGCCGACCGAAATGGATTGACGAGAATTTTTGCACCACCACCAGTAAAAAGAAAGCAAGTATGACCCAACCACTGAACTGATAAACCGCTAGATTCTGCGTCAGCCTCATATTCAGAACCCAAGGTAGGAACCAAAGCTGTTACCAACCCCGCTCCAGCATAGCCCATCCACTGTCGTCGTTTCATTAATTATGCTCTCGACTGTAACTGTTCCAGAAAATTTCGTAATAACTGTTTTCCTGAAGATGTCAGGACACTCTCTGGGTGAAACTGGACACCCTGAATGTGGGGATAGTTCCGGTGTCGCACTCCCATAATAGTGTTATCTTCAACCCAAGCGGTGATTTCTAACACATCTGGGCACGTCTCACGTTCGATTACCAAACTATGATACCTGGTGGCGATTAGAGGATTTTCTAATCCCCGAAAAACCCCCACCCCAGTATGAGACACCTGAGAGGTTTTGCCATGCATCAACTCTGGAGCACGAATTATTTTACCACCGAATACTTGACCGATGCTTTGATGTCCCAAACAGACACCTAAAATTGGCAACTCTTGGCCTAGCTGTTCAATCAACTCTAAGGAAATACCGGCATCTTCCGGGCGACCAGGCCCGGGAGAAATAACCACGGCTTCCGGCTTGAATGCCCGAATCTCATCTATGGATATCTTGTCGTTACGAAAAACTTTAATCTCATTTGCTACTGGGAAGTCTGCTGCCAACTCTCCCAAATACTGCACTAAGTTATATGTAAAACTGTCGTAATTGTCGATAACTATAATCAAAGCTCATCACTCCTGGTTTTTAGCACTCATCAGACGACTCGTACCATTTGTTCGCTAAATGTAAAAATAACACTGACGTGGGCGTGCAAATATGAAGTGGCTACTCTACGACAAGCCACTTCTGAAATTTTGAATTGCTGATCATGTCTTCTCCAAAGTGGATCGGGTAAGGTGTGATCCTCTCAACAAGTCACTTGGCGATGCCTGGGTTGGGTTATTCAGTGTTGCAAATCATATCTACAAAATCGATATAATTAACTTTACCAGAGGAGGGAGCAATAGCGTACCAGCTACCAGCACCGCTACCAAAGCAGAGACAAGGACTGCACCAGCCGCACAATCTTTAGCAATTTTTGCCAAATCATGGTATGTCTGCTTAACGGTTAAGTCCACAAGAGACTCGATCGCTGTATTTAGTAACTCTAATGCCAAAACTAAACCACTAGTTACACCAATTACGGCTATTTCCACGCCTTGCAGATGCAAAAAAACGCTTAAAGCGATCGCCAAAGCACAAACACTTACGTGAATGCGAAAATTCCGTTGAGTTTGAAAACTATAGCTGATTCCAGCCCAGGCATATTTAAAACTAACAAATAAATTAGAGGCTACTTTCCAGGAGAATTCCCGTTCGTTAGACACTAGTGTTTGTAACGAGGTAGGTGTTGGTGATGGAGAAATTTTTGGGGACATAGACTTAAAAATACAAAAATAGAGTTGCTACAGTGGGAATATTCGCCAATCTTAATGGCAGAATTAACTTTGAGGCAATCTTTAAGCAATTTTCCACAGAAGTATTATAAAAGTATTATCCGAAATTAACATTAAGCGATGCACAAGCTAATGCTATTCCATGTCAATAGTAATACCTATTGCGTTCAGCAATCTCACCTGCTGTTTTAACATTCGCCCCAAACTTTCTTCATCAGGATGATCCCAGCCCAACAGGTGCAATAAACCGTGAGTAGCCAACCATGCTAGCTCAGTTGATAAGCTATGTTCCTGCTGTTGAGCTTGACGCTGTGCTGTATCTACAGACACGATAATATCACCTAAGTACAATGGTACAGAAGCAAGCATTTCTTTGCTTTGCGGAAAATCCACTTCTAAAGCAGCAAAAGCTAAAACGTCTGTGGGCTTATTTTGTTGACGATACTGAGCATTCAGTTCTTGAATTTGCGAGTCATCTGTCAAGCGCAGCCCAATTTCATAACTTGGTGCTGGCGGAATTTGAGGCTGAAGTATTTCCAACCAGTGATTAAACCAGTTTTCCCAGGTTTCAGGAGGAATTCGGGGATCGGGTTCCTCAATTTTTACAGATGTTGTTGGGGACAAATCGTAAAAAGAATCCTCCACATATAGTTCAACGCTCAGGGGCACATAGTCTCCTTGTCTGAGGTTTACGCTTTGTCGTTAGTGAGTGAGATAAGCAAGACCAACAAGGAGAGCTAAAAGCCCTACAGCAGTCAACGCAAAATGCTTTAGGGAAGTTGCACCCTTGCGCACCATGTTTCGCATGGCGAGTTTTACGTAGCTAGGTTGAGGTTCTGTTGAAGGAGAGTTGCTCATAATTTTTTGTCCACAGACTCTTTTATAACTGTAACAGTTGGTCTGCGATAGAATGGCGATCGCTATACCTCTAATCGCTAATTCGCTGGACAATGCTCAACATTGAGTACATAGCTCGCGTCTCTACCAGGCCACAGAAGGCAGACCTTTCACGACAAGTTGAGCGACTATCAACGCTCTATCCCGGCGCTGAAGTCATTAAGGAAGTGGGAGGAGGACTCAATCTGCGGAGGAAAGGACTCATCACTCTTTTGGGACGAGTTCTGCGAGGTGATATCGGAATTATTGTGGTTGCCCACAAAGACCGACTTGCAAGATTCGGATTTGATATTATCGAGTGGCTATGTGAACAATTTGACTGCAAAATCGTGGTTCTCAACGAAATCAGTCTCTCTCCACTAAATGCCCCAACTGCGGTCACGAACATGACCGGGATTGGGGCGGCGCTCGAAACATTATGATTCGAGCTTTGAGGGACGGCTCCTTTGCTCTCTCTATTAGTAGTGAGAGCATTGCTATCGCGTATGATCTGTTTGTCCAGAGACGTACAGCGTAACACCGTCAGCCTGTATATTGCTCAGAAACTTCTCTCAAAAATAAATAATAAGTGTTAAGTAATATTAAAAATCATTACTTAACACTTGTAAATAATCTAAAATTATGCAGGACTGTTTTCTACTAATTTATTTTCTTGGCGCAGATAAGCTTGAATGAATGTATCAAGTTCGCCATTCATCACATCGCCAATCACCGTTGTTTCTGTATTTGTACGTAAATCCTTTACCATCTGGTAAGGATGAAATACATAGTTACGGATTTGGTTTCCCCAGGAGGCTTCCACCATATCGCCGCGAATTTCGGCAATTTCTTGGGCCCGCTGCTCCTTAGCTATGACCAAAAGCTTTGCTTTAAGACGATTTAGGGCTTTCTCTTTATTTTGCAGTTGCGATCGCTCTTCTGTACAGCGCACAGCTAGACCCGTGGGAAGGTGAACAATCCGCACAGCCGTTTCTACTTTGTTGACGTTTTGTCCACCTTTACCACCAGACCGAGTTGTGGTGATTTCCAAATCCTTATCTGGAATATCTAATTGCACAGTGTTATCAATCTGCGGCATCACTTCCACCCCTGCAAAACTGGTTTGTCGCTTCCCATTGGCATTAAAAGGGGAAATCCGCACTAAGCGATGTGTACCCATTTCGGAACGCAAGTAGCCATAAGCATAGCGACCAGTAATTTCTAGGGTTGCCGATTTAATTCCGGCTTCATCACCTTCCGACTCTTCAGCTAAAGTTACTTTGTAGCCGTGAGCTTCGCCCCAACGGGTGTACATTCGCATGAGCATAAATGCCCAGTCTTGAGCATCTGTGCCACCAGCACCAGCACTAATTGTCAGTACAGCACCTTCAGCGTCATAGGGGCCAGAAAGTAACTGTTGTAACTCCCACTGGTCAAGGTCACGATTCAGCTTAGTGATAGTAGATTCGGCTTCTTGAAGTAGTGCCTCATCGGTTTCTAACTCCAACAATTCAACAACTGCCCTAGTATCTTCCAGATTAGCGTGCCAGCGATCGTATTGTTCGAGGTGGGCTTTCAGGTCGTTGAGTTCTTGCAGCGTTTGTTGGGCTTGGGTTTGGTCATTCCAAAATTCTGGCTGTGCTGATATTTTTTCGAGGTCTTGAATTTTGGCTGTCAGTGCAGGTACGTCAAAGATAGTCCTGGGTTTTACCCAGGCGGCCAGACAACGTTTCGATTTCGCGTTTGAGTTCTAAAACTTCCATAGGGCTTGCTGAATGATAGATAGAGCGCTTTGGATTGGGAATTTGCTCTTTATTCTACTTTACGTTTATTAATTTTAGCTGTAGTTTGGCAATTTCTCTTTGCACCACTTGTAAGTGCTTACAAAAATTACTTGAAATTATCAAGGGCTTCTTTGTCTACTGAAGTAGTGTGATTTAGCTGTTGCAGATAGGCTTTGATAAACAAATCAATTTTACCGTCTAATACCTCTGTCGCAGCAGTTGTTTCTACATTGGTACGTAAATCTTTCACCTTGGTGTAAGGATGCAAGATGTATTCTCGGATGAGCTTGCTGGATAGAAATTTTATCAACCGAGGTTGAATTTTGTCAACTTGCTGGACATTTTGGGCTTGTGCGATCGCAAACACTTTACTCTTGATAATAGCTAAGGCTTTTTCTTTGTTTTGCCTCTGACTGCGTTCTTGGTCACAAAATACACTAATCCCAGTAGGAATATGAACCACCCCCACCCATACTTCTGGATGGTTGACGTTCCCTCGATGGCGATGGGAAGTAATTTCTAAATCCTTCTCTGGAATTTCAAAATCAACAGATTCATCTAGAATAGGGCTGACTTCCACAGTGGCTTGGCAAGTCTGATGCTTGCCACTACCAAGTATTCTGACATGAGTTCCTTGTTCCGATTTTAGTTGCCCATAGCCATAATGCCCTGTAATTTCTAGGATGACATACTTGACCCCTCTTAAATCACCTTCTGACTTTTGTACTAGATATATTTTGTGATTATGATTTACTGCCCAACGGTGATACAGCCCCAATAACATCTCTGCCCAGTCTTGGGCAGCTATACTTTCAGCATCAGCCGTAATTACTAAGAATGCACCTTTTTGGTCGCAGGGGTTGGACAGTAATTGTTGTATTTCTAATGTTTCAAGTTCCTGCTGGAGTTGGCTAAGGTTGGTTTGCACCTCTTGCAGCAATTCTTCATCAGCAGATAATTCGAGTAGTTCTAGTGCAGCCTTGATCTCTTCTAGAATAAAGTGCGATCGCTGATATTGTTTCTTTTTAGCGTTAAGGGATTCAATTTCTTGAAGTTTCTGATAGAAAGTGACAGAATTATCCCAGAAAGTAGATTGAGAAATTAATTGATCCAAGTCCTCAATTTTTGCACTCAGTTTTTGGAGGTTAAAGACAGCCTTCAGCCTTGGTCAAGATATTAGACAACCTTTCTACTTCGCGTTTGATATTTAAGAGTTCCAGCATAGTTTTGCTCACTTGAGGCTGATAACTTACATCTATACATTTTACTATATAAAACGATAGAAAAACCGTGGCTGCTGAAAATTTAACCACGGTTTTTACTTTATAAAGCTTTACTTTTGTTAATGCCTATAGACAATTAATTGCGGCCATTTATGGAAATTAGCAACCGCAGGATAAAGACGAACAAGTTGATGTAAGTGAGGTACATCGACAAAGCAGCAGGTAAATATTGGTCATCGCTGTAAGTGCGGGGCAAGATGTAGAAATCGACGACAGAAACCCCAACAAAGAGAAACACCCCTAAACCGGAAATGGCAATTTCTAACCAATTTGGCGTATAAACACCAAACATGGCAAACCCGAATTGGGCAAGGCACACAACCACCAAAGCGATAACACCAAGATTGATGGTTTTCGTCAAAGCCATGCCATCTTGTTCAGAGAGATTTGAACCTATTTGACGGGCAAAAATAAAAGTAACGCCACAACCAAGCGCAGCTAACCCAATGCCTTGAATACCAACACCTTGGGATCTCAAGGCGACAAATATCAAGCCACTGAGAGTATATCCAGACAACAGGCTGTAGGTTGCCAACAGGGGTAGTGCAAGACCCTTGTTACCTTTTTGAGCAACATTTTGGGCAACAAAGAACAAAATCAACTCCAAAATCACCGCACCAATGAAGGTGGGAAAGAATATTCCGGGGTTAGTACGGATAACTCCCAAACCGCCGTAGGTTCCTAATGCCGTTAGCACCAATCCACCACCAACGTAGGGGAGGGCGTTGGCAATCACGTTTGGGCCAACGAGGGCGTGAGATTTAGCCTCACGGATAGCTTCACGAAAATTACTGGTATTGCTCATATTGAAAAACTGTTTTTGAGGAAAACGTTTTGCCTATTCCTATTCTTACCAATCTTTGCGATTAACAGCCAAGGATTTAGACCCCATCCATAACTTTTTCAACCTGTAGAAGTAGGAGACTCTGACCGAAAACGCAAAGGATACAAGCCCCTGAATTTATTTATGAGCTAGTGTTTGTTGCAACACATAAAGATTATGTGCCATTCAAGAGTTATCTAAAAAACAAAAATAATCTGCAACAGAGAAGTTAAGAAAATCATGCGTACAAATACTGAATTGTGGAGTTAGACCCCTCACAAGTTCAGTGAAACGACGATGGCTTATTCTTCCCTGACTAAGGAAAATAATAACAGCTTAGAAGAAAATATACGCAACTCCATTTTCTCAGGAATAGGAGTTAAAACAAGGGAATGTATATGGCAACAAGTGAGTCCTCTTTACGAACTGATGGTATAGAATTATTACACTTGTACCACCAGAATCCTTCTATTAAACTTCGTAATAAACTTGTACAGTTACATACTGGCTTAGTGCGAAAGATGGCTCATAAATTCAGCCATCAATGTAATGAACCTTATGAAGATTTAGAACAAATTGGTTATTTTGGTTTGATTAGGGCTATTGAACGCTTCGACCCTAGCCAAGGATATGCTTTTAGTTCCTTTGCAGTGCCATACATTCGTGGTGAGATGTTGCACTTTTTGCGCGATCGCAGTACTCTATTAAAAATTCCCCGGCGCTGGCAAGAATTGTACAATGAAGGGCAAAAGATTCGCAAGGACTTGGCAATGTCTTTAGGTCGCCAGCCCAAGGATGCGGAAATTGCCAGCCAACTCCAGGTGTCTGTGCAAGAATGGCAAGAAACTAAATTAGCTGCTCAAAATCGGATGCCCTTGAGTTTAGATGCGACCGCAGTTAACTATGTTGATTGCCAAATAACCTTGGGTGAAGCACTTCCTTGTCCTCGTTCTCATGTTCTCCTACAACAAGAAGAAGAACGCCAACAACTGCAAGGTGCAATAAATATGTTGGAAGAAAAGCCCCGCATGGCAGTTGAAATGGTATTTTTGAAGGAACTTTCTCGCAAGGATGCTGCTAAGAATATTGGCACAAGTCCAATGACGGTAACGCGCTATCTGCAAAAGGGAATCCAAGATTTGATTTGCTATTTACAACCACAGGTAATGCCCACTGGTTCTTAGTACAACATTTCATTAACTCGTAGCGAATTCTCTGCGTGACTCTGCGCTTACCTTTGTGCCCCTTTGCGTTTAAAATTTAACCCTCAATTCGCCACGATTTTACGCAAAGTTGTAATTAGGTCAAAAATCCCATGACCAATGACCAATTATCTAGATTTTAAATCAGCGATCGCACCTTTGGTCATAGCAGCAATAGCTTGATCTGTCGCTTTTGGTAAATGATAATATTTACCGCCTGCTGTTTGCGATAATTCTTTAGCAAAACCAGTAGACACAAATTTACTTTCCGTATCAATTACTAATAGTTGCATCCCCAAAGCCCGAATTCTAGCAGCAATTTCTAATAATTCTCCTTTGATATCTGGCTTTTCTCCTGGTTCTAGCTGTTCACCCAAAGAACGCGCTAAGGGAATATTACCCCGCCCATCGGTGATTGCGACAAGGACAACTTGCCCAATATCTCCACTCATCTGGGCATTTAAGCCAACGCGCACAGCTTGGGTTAAACCATGCGCTAAGGGCGAACCCCCACCACAGGGCAACCTCTCCAAGCGGTTACGTGCTAAGGCAATAGAACGTGTGGGAGGCAATAATACCTCTGCCTGTTCTCCCCGGAAGGGAATTAATGCTATTTGATCGCGGTTTTGATAAGCTTCTGTTAAGAGTTGCATCACCGCACCTTTAGCCGATTGCATTCGATTCAGGGCCATTGAGCCAGAAGCATCTACCACAAATACTACCAACGCCCCGGCTTTGCGTACTAGGCGTTTTGAGCGAATATCAGTCTGTTCAACAATCACTTTTCTATCTGGGTGTCTTTCTCTTCGTGCTTTTTGATAAGGAGCAGCTGCTCTGAGGGTAGCATCTACTGCAATGCGTCGCGCTTTCCCTTTGGGTAACATCGGCTTAATGTAACGTCCCCTGTCATCGGAAAATATGACACTGCGACTACCAGATTTACCTTGTCGCTTCGCCATTTGAGTAAAATACAGCACATTGTCATCAAGGATTACCCCTTCTGGATCAAAGATAAACTCTTCCGGGATGCTGGGGGGTTCTTGCTCTTGATTTTCTTCCTGTTCTTCCTGTTCTTCTTCTTCCTCTTCAGATTCATCTTGGGGTTCTTCTTGATTCTGTTGCGGTGGGGGTGGAGGCGGTGGCGGTGCTTGTTCGGGTGGTGGTGTCTGCACAATTGTGGCACGTGGTACAATCACCAGTTCTACAGCACGACGTAAATCTTCGGCATTAACCGTTGTTCGTCCCTCCAAAGCCGCCGCAGCTTTGGCAACCCGCGTGGCGAATAACTCGGCGCGATGTCCCTGAACTCCGCCGCGAATGGCCTCATCCACTAAGTAGGCAATTTGTTCATGGGTGATGATGACTTCTTTCAACCATTCCCGTGCCAAGATAATTTGGGTTTTGAGGGAGTCTAAATCTTCGTTGTACTGCTTGAGGAAGTCTTGGGGAGATTTAGAGTAAGCGATCGCAACTTCAACTGCTGCTACTCTTTGATCTAAGCCGAGTACACCGTCAGCAGAAAGTGCGATCGCAATTCTATCTAGCAAATGCTCCCGTAATCCGCCTTCTTCTGGGTTGTAGGTGGCAATAAATAGGGATTTACACGGATGCTGAAAACTAATCCCTTCCCGTTCAATCTGGTTGCGTCCCTCAGATAATACTGTTAAAAGCTGATTTGATATTTGGTCATCTAATAAATTAATTTCATCTACGTACAGTACACCCCTGTTTGCTGTAGCGAGTAATCCAGGCTGAAAAATAGTATCACCTTGTTTTACCGACTTTTCAACATCCACTGAACCCAATAGTCGGTCTTCTGTGATACCTAGAGGAATTTGTAAAAAAGGCGCGGGAATGATTTCGACAGGGACATCTTGAATATCTTTGTCTGCGTACTCCGCCAAAAGTTGGTCGTCCCATTCTTCTGGGTGATTGGGGTCACAATTACTGATTGAACCTTTGACAACCTCAATGGGTGGTAGTAGAGCGTGGATAGCACGAGCCATCACAGATTTTGCCGTACCGCGACGACCTGCGATCGCTACTCCCCCCAAACCAGGATCAACGGCTGCTAACAGCAAGGCTAATTTAATTGCTTCTTGACCGACTACAGCTGTCAAGGGAAAGGCAGCGATCGTGGGATTGATAGTAGGCGCAGGCATTGTTTTTTCATAGCAAGTCTTGGCCTTTAGCATACCAATTTCTGGCACATTTACAATAAGTATTATGGCAATGAGATCAAAGGTAAGGTTATGAGTACTGCTCAAGCGAAACGCTTCACACTAGCTGAATACCACAGGCTTGGAGAATTGGGCTTTTTCCATGAAGATGACCACATTGAATTAATCAACGGGGAAATTATTGAAATGGCATCCAAAGGTAAAGCCCATGAAACTTGTCTAAGGAATTTGTGGAAACAACTCCCAAAAATTGTAGGAGATAGGGCAACTTTGCAATCTCAAGCCCCGATTACTTTGCCACCTAAGAGCGAACCTGAACCGGATTTTGCGATTGTTCAAAACCGAGATGATAATTATCTCTCGTCTCACCCTAAACCGACTGATGTGTTATTGGTGATGGAGGTTTCCGATTCTTCTTTAGCTTATGACCAAGATGTGAAAATCCCTCTCTATGCTAAAGCGGGTATTACTGATTATTGGATATTCAATTTATTTGATAATTATTTGGAAGCTTACAGTGAACCATATCAGGATAATCAAGGCAGATATGGTTATTCAAATAAGCGAATTTTCTTATCAAATGAGGTAATAACTTTTCCCTGCTTCCCTGATTTATCTCTTGATTTAAGTAAGGTGTTTCCGCCAAAGCTGAATTTTTAAACTTTGTTATATAGCAATCCTGAATTATTCGTGAACAACGAGATCCCTGACTTTTTAGAGAATTCGGGGATCTGAGCCTTGCTATTTTCACAAATGAGATAAGATTCAGTCATAAGACAAAGGAGTAAGTTTTATGGCTTATAGTGATTTTAAACTTATTGAGATTATTGATTCTTTTGGTTTAGTTATCAGCGAATCATCTGGACTATTTGCAAGTGTACAGGAGCAAGAATGCAGTGATTTATTATCTACTATTCTTAAGGAGAATGTGGATTTAGCTGTAGCTATCAGTACAGAAAAAGCTCGGAGTGAAATGATAATTAGTCCAATTTTATTAGAAATTAGACGCAAATTTAACTATGAAATAAGTTTATTTTCGGGAATTGATTTTACTGTTGATAGCCAGCGAGGATTAAATGGCTTTTGTGATTTTATTTTGAGTCTTTCTTCGGAGCAGTTACTTGTACGTAGTCCGGTGGTTGTCTTAGTCGCAAGTAAAAATGAGAATTTGAGGTCTGGTTTGGCGCAATGTATTGCGGAAATGGTAGCTTCTCAGTTGTTTAACGAGAGAGGTGGAAATCAAATCAAAGCTATATATGGTGCTGTCACTATAGGTACCCTCTGGCAATTTCTCAAGCTTGAAGGCAATGTAGTCTCGATTGATTTGAGCGAATATTATATTAAGGATATTAAGAAAATTTTAGGTATTTTATATAGTGCGATCGCACAAAATCAGCCGCGAATTAGTCCAATAAATTACCCTAAGATTAGGGATTAGCAGTAGGTGAGCGCTCTGCTCCCAAAAGAAGTTAAAATAAACAAACTGCCTTCCTAAGCCGGAATTATTTCTCATCTGGAAACAGACTGGAGACTCAAATGACCCCAGCAGCGATGTCTGACAACAAGCCGCAAAGCGTCTACGCTACACCCCGTCAGGAATCACCCCTGTTGTTTGAGGGACTAACCTGGAGAGAATTCAAAGCAGTTCAGCAGTTGCTAGACCGTCCAGGATATAGGCTCTCTTTCCTGGATGGAGTTTTGGAGATCCGAAGAATGCCTGGAGAACCACACGAAACCGTTAAGAAAAGAATTGCTGCATTGCTGGAACTGTACTTACTTGTAGCAGGGTTTGACTTTACTCCCACTGGCTCAATGACCTTGGAAAGTGAAGCGGGTGCTGTCAAGCGTGAGGCTGATGAATCTTATAAACTAGCTCCAGATCGAGTGCGTCCTGATCTGGTGATTGAGGTGGTATTTACCAGTGGCGGGATCGACAAGCTGGAGACATACAAGCGGCTCTTGATTCCAGAAGTGTGGTTTTGGGAAGATGGTGTGTTAGAAGTTTATCACCTGCGGAAAGAGGGCAATACACTTCACTATGACAAGGTTTCTAATAGTGAGGAGGTCAAAGGGATCGATCTGGATTTGTTATTACGTTGCATTAATATAGTGAATCATGTTGATGCCATCAAGACTTTTCAGCAAGCGCTTCAAAAATAGCTGGTGATCTGCTTTTATTTTTAAATAATATGGTGGCTTTGAGAGAATACCATAGATGATTTTAAAGTTGATAGATTTCAGGCGATGTCTAACGACAAGCCTTTACGCTTTGACGAATCTTCATAAATAACTTATTGACAGCTAGGCATTATTTATACTGTTTTAGGAATAAATTTTTATTTTTGAAAAGATACGTAGGGTGTGTTAGCGACAGCGTAACGCACCAAACCCTTGATAATGGTGCGTTACTAACTTCGTTCTAACACACCCTACAATACTTAAATCATTGCTAGATAAAGGGACTATTCTATGCAGGCTCACATAGAATTGGTATAAGCAAATCAGGTGATATGCTCATATTGTTTTGCTGATTTGGCTTTCGACTGAGACCAAGCATTTCTGCCAAAGAAGTAAGCTTTGTCAAGGTAATAAGTCAAAAACTTAGCACGCATACCTTGACATTACGTAAATTTTTGGTTTATATTCGCTATCAAAGCAAAAAAAACTAAGCTGACAGATAAAGTTAGTGGCCGCGTCTATAAAAGTCATTAACCGTTTAATGAGCGTAATAGTAATTATTTTTACGCTGATTTTACGGCTACCGTTTTTTGTGCTGTACGCGCCCTTTAACTTGCAATCGGTAAAACTCATAAAGTTTTCACAAATTGTAAGCATCAGTGTTGTTATGGGAATTTCTAACTAGAACTTCCTATCTAAAACTCTAGATTTATGCTGGATAGCTGATGTTCCATTGCTTTTACAAACAAAAAGTAAAAGGAAACTAAAGCACATGAATTCTAAGCAAAAGTACAACAAGAAGCAGCAACTCATTAATTTGTATGGCTCTAACTGTTGGTGGTGTGGTCATTGTATAACAATAGATAAATTGACCATTGAACACCTTTTTCCTAAAAGCCGAGGCGGTTCCAATTGTTTAGAAAATCTAAGACTTGCTTGTTTAACTTGTAACCTTTCTCGTGGAAACAGTCTGTTTCCACCTGGCTGGAACAAAGGTAATTGTGTCTAAATAATACCTGAATTTTCTCGGTTATTATCTTGTGGGCTGGGCATCCTGTCCGCCCTTCCATTTCATTGACCAATAAAAGAAGCATAAAAATGCACAAAATTCTAATATTCCATAATGAAAAACTTTTACGCCGTGCGCTTACTCACCGTTCTTATGTCCATGAAAACCCCGGAGAAGGTGAACATAATGAACGCCTAGAATTCCTCGGTGATGCTTTGCTGAATTTCTTAAGTGGCGAATATCTATATAGTTGTCACCCAGAGATGGGAGAAGATGAATTAACACGGCGGCGTTCGGCGCTAGTAGATGAGAAGCAATTAGCAAAGTTTGCTGAGGAGGTAGGTTTAGACTTTAGGATGCGGTTAGGAAAAGGCGCTATTCGAGATGGAGGCTTCCAAAATCCGAATTTGCTCAGTAGCACCTTTGAAGCTGTACTTGGTGCTTACTATTTGGATAATGATTCCAATATTGAAGCAGTTCGGGCAATTATAGAACCGCTATTTGATTCTGTAGATCCTAAGCATATAATTGTATCTCGTTCTAATGTAGACTCAAAAAATCGCTTTCAAGAATGGGTGCAACGTAACATTACTCCAAATCCCCCCAAATATTTCACAGAACAAATAGGAGGCCCTTCTCACGCACCAGAATTCATCGCAAAAGTATTAGTAGATGGAAAAATTTATGGAGAAGGTAAGGGACGCAATAAAAAAGATGCTGAAAAAGCTGCTGCTGAGGATGCGCTAGCTAAGTTGAAAAAACAAGGGTTATTGTAAAAATGTTTTTTGATTTCACGCAGAGGTGCAGAACCCCAGAAACTGAGAGGATTATCCAATGGATACCTTAGATAATTATCGACGCATCATCAAACAGATATTAGTACCCTACACACAGATTCCTTATTCCCACGCGGCTATTGAATCTAAAGCAGTCTTTGATAGCGAAAATGATAGACTTTGTAAGTTGAAAAATATACTTTAAACTTTCTCACATCTTCACTTCCAAAGGCAAAATTACGGTGAAAGTAGAACCAACTCCCACCTTAGATACTAACTTAATTGTACCTTGGAGTAGTTTTACTAACCGCGAAACGATCGCTAACCCCAATCCACTACTATCAGGGAGATAGGGACGATCGCTAAAACCCACCCGAAAGTAGGCTTCAAATATCTGGGCTTGGTCTTCTGGTGCAATGCCAATTCCAGTATCAGAAACTGCGATCGCCCATCTCTGGTTCTCCAATACCTGGCATATTATAATAATAGTCCCCGACTCTGTATAGCGAATCGCATTACTAATAAGATTTGTAACGATTTTTTGGCATTGAGAAGAATCTGTGATTAAATCTTTGGGAGCGAGATCGCAATCCACTACGATTTTTAAATTTTTCTCAGCAGCTAGAGGTTCCAACATTTCACACACATTATTAATTAATTCCCTGACATCGGTGGGTGCTAGTTGGAGTTTTATCTGTCCTGCGTCATACCGCGAAAGTTCTAGTACATCGTTAATCAGGTGGAGTAATTGTCTACCATTGCGTAGTACCCGCTCAATATGTTCGAGATTGGCAGAGGTGTCTTTGATCTCAGTCTTGCGTCGTTGTTGGCGTAAAAACAGATCCGAGTAACCAATAATGGAAGTGAGAGGATGTTTCAACTCGTGGGCTAGTTGCGAAAGATACTCTTGATTGGCGCTAATTAAGCGTGTGAGTTCATCATTATAGAGTGTTAGTGATGACTGCAACTGCTGTAATTCTCGTAAGCGTTCCTCAACATAACTCTTAAAACACCGAGCGATCGCTTCGTCTATGATAGCGTCAATCAGACGCATAGAACGAATTATTTCTACAGGCGTTCCCTCCATTAAATCTGATTGTAGAGCATCAAATATTACTGTTCGCAGCAAATGATATTCTCTGGCTATTTCTGCTGGGTCAAAGCCTTGTTCGGCTCGAATAGCTCCATGCTGAAAACTAGCAGTAACTATGGACTGAATCTCATTATCCTGAGATTTGGAAAGCACTGTCACCATTGCTTTTAAAACATCAGGGATGTGATCCTTTACTGCTGTATAAGATAAGTCATCAGCACTTACAATCCGTCTATCCTTGCGAACTGCTGTAATCCATTTATCGATGATGGTGTCCGTTTTTTCAGCCAGTACTTGACTAAAATCCATTATGTTAAATTCAGCTAAGAGATAGATGAGTAAATTGCCATATCCAATTAGTTTAGCGATTGCAGTGCTTTTTTACCAAGTTTAGGAATTTAATTCACCTATCAAAAGAAATAGATTCTACATATACGTTTGTTTACTAAACTTGGCTACGATCGCAGCGATCGCAACACCAGGCGCGTGGAATCAGAACTATTCGCTGTTACCTTGGTTAACAGTCCGAGAGAATGAATATCCGTTTAGCTGTAGATGAAGTGCTAAAAAATGCTAATCGAGCTGAAAAAATCAGCATTGTAAATGAACACTTGACAATGGTAAACTTGACGGCGGCGGCTGACAAATATCCTGATGAAATCTCTGGAGGGATGAAACAACGAGTAGGGATTGCCAGAGCCTTAGCAATTCGCTCGAAAATGTTGCTAATGGATGAACCTTTCGGGCGCTAGATGCACTAACTCGTGGCAAATTGCAGCGCCAGGTATTGGATATTTGGGAAAATAATCGTCAAGCAGTGATGATGATTACCCACGACGTAGATGAGGAAATTTATATGTCCGATCGCATCGTCTTGATGACAAATGGCCCAGCAGCTAGTATAGGAGAGATTTTATAAGTTCCTTTTGAGCATCCCCGCGATCGCGCCACCATGCGAAATTCAAAAGAATATTTTGAACTCCGCAACCACCCCCTAAATTTCCTTGACCGATATTTTGCCCAAGACTAGTAAATTAGATTATCATTTTTTTAGTGGGTAGCCTAATTCAAATTCATGAAAGCTGGATTTGGAACGGAGGAACCAATGTTTGGGGCTAATCTTACGAGAGACACCTTCCAGTCTCAGCCCGTCAGCTAACTCCGTAGGCAATGGAAGGAACCCCCAAGACTTTGGCTGTAATACAGTTATTTTATGATTGGGGTTTCCTTGACTGATTTAAGATTTTAAATTTTGGTTATCGTTACTCAATCTAAAATCCCAAATCCAAAATCCAAAATCT
>CAZZZY010000019.1:0-21089 GCA_964658545.1 uncultured Acetobacteraceae bacterium
ATGCCCCATGCCCTAATTGCATACTTTGATGCGATTGGAAGTAGCTACACCAACCTAAAGAACTACCCCTAGCAGGTTAAACTAGGTCTGGTAACAGCTGCTCCACGTTCCTTAAGAGGCTTTTATGGGAGCTAATCTCAAACAGATTGCCAAGTATTTAGACAACCTTGGTTGGGACTACCGTTTTGATGAAGAAGAAGACCGAATTATAACAGGTGTGGAGGCTGAGAACCTAGAAGATATCCTAATAGTTGTCCAACTGGATGAAGAGGGGAAATTTTTTCGGGTATTTGCCCCCCAAGTTCTGGCAGGAATCCAAGACCATCCTCACAAGGGAGTTATCCTACAGACGATGCTTGCCATTTCCTGGGAAACCAAAATGTTGCAATGGGAGTATGACCCATCCGATGGTGAAATTCGTGCCATTATTGAGTTTCCTCTAGAAGACTCGATTCTCACTGAAAAACAATTTTACCGTTGTCTGAGTGGGTTAATTCAGATTGTGGATGGCATAGCGATACCTCGCCTCAAAGAAGTGATGGTAACAGGTCTCGATCCGGGGAATATAGAACTTGGAGAAAGACTGTTACTCAGTATCCAAGAAGAAGCCCCAGGATTACTAGATTTGCTAGAAAAGGCAATGGAGGCGCGGAAAAAACGAGGAAGTTTTCCCAACGACTGAGACGGATCATCACTTAAATAGCTATACTCCAAAGTGATACCCTCACTATATACTGAAATTTTCTGGGGCTGGATATTATGACATCCTATGCAACCTCCTCTGCCAAAGCGGAAATGAGTGAACTACGGCGGTTGAAAGGCTTACTACCGCCAGAATTACAGAGCTGGGTCACGGTTGAAGGCACAACTGAGGTCAATCCACCCCTGATTCGCTGCGAAGAAATTGGTAAAGACCAGGTAGAAATTCAAATTGACCTGGTGAAATGGGATGCCCTCGCAATGGATCAGCGTAATCTGCTGTTCTGGCACGAAGTTGCTCGCGTTCAAAATGACACAATTCCTAAAGATGGTTGGGAAATGGCAGCACTAGCCATCGGCTTAGGTGGTGCTGTCGGCGAATTGTGGGTACAAGATGGATTGCTGCTGGTGTTAGCTCTGTCGCTGTGTGGTGTGTCAGGCTGGCGACTGTACCAAAAGAATAGTGGGGAAAAGCAACTAAGAGAATTGCTCAATGCTGATGAGAAAGCGATCGCTTTGGCAACTCGTTTTGGTTATAGCCTCCCCAATGCCTACAAGAGTCTCGGTAGCGCCTTGAAAACCCTGATTGACAATACTCCTAGTAAGCGCCAACGGTCGAAATACGAAGCAAGACTCTCTGCCCTCAAGCGCAGTGCTAATAAGGCAAAAGCTAAATCCAAAACTCCAGATGAAGGCGGATTGTAATTATTTAGGAGTAGGAGTTTGGAGTGAACGTCAAACTCCTCACTCTGCCTCCGACTAAGAATTCCTACTGGGGGGCTGCTGCCTTGCTGATTAGCGGCAGCAAATGACCTTTTTACAAAATCTTACTTTTTTCTTGACTACATCTTTATCAAACTCAAATTTTACAACTGGTTCAGCATTTTATGCGTCTGAGGGATCACACGCACGTGCTTGACAAACCCCTTCATCAAAGCTTGCCACGTCAAAATTTGATCGGCCGTAGGCACAAGCATCTGTATTGGGGAGAATTGTTCAGATACAGCTAAAGGTGTAACAGGTTGTAAAAATACCGAGATATCTGGACTAACCTCTGCCACCAACGAAGCTGAACGTTCCAACTCGGCTGGATCTGTGTTTTGAGACACAATTATCTTGACAAAAACATTTAAATATGAGTCATGACATAATTGGAGAAATTTAGCATGTTCTTGCCAATGACTTTCGCCGCTAACACTGGGCAATTTGAAATCCATACCCACAGAGTCTAAGTAGGGGAGAATCATTGCTAGTTGTTCTGGGCGATGTCCACCAGTTTCTAAGTATATGGGTAGACCAGTTATGGCTCGCACTTGGGGGAGAAACTGGGTTAAAAATGGGGCATGAAGAAGTGGTTCGCCTCCAGTTAAGCTAATGCTATCGTGTAGAGAAGGTAGATTTTGCTGTTTTACCCATTCGATTAGTATGGGTAAAGAGACGGGATTAGAGTGGATTTCAAAGTCGCGCAATCCAGGCGATCGCTCTATCCGACAACTAGCAGGTGCATTCCAAGTTTGGGCACTATCACAAAAGTGACAGCGCAAATCACATAAGGCAAAACGAATAAATATCTGACGCGTCCCTACATTCAGCCCTTCCCCTTGAATGGCAGAAAAGACCTCAATTAGGCGTGCGGTAGGTGTAACCGTAGTTTTAGCAATCATTTAATGAGAGCAACGCGATCGCGCTGCGTCGGCACAACAGCAAGGATGGTTTTTGGCTTCTTGTTCTATTGTGAATCGTCGCTAGCGATCTCCAATCTCAGCCCCGGTAAATAAAAATTAGTCCTTATTACTACTGATTCCGATATTAGGTTAAGTAATTTTGTAGGACAAAATCATGCTTGGCAGATTACATTATACATGGCAACGAAAGTGCAGAGCTTCATGACTAGCCAACCGACAGAGGTCGATTTTCCAGTTAATTCCCTAAACGACACGGCTATAGTGCAGGTGCCGACGCGCTTGAGCGTGCTGGAGGCTTTAGGCTTTAAGCAAACTTGCCAAAGCTTAATCCAGCCCAATTCATATCCTAAGCAAATCATCATTGACTTTCACCAAACTACTTTTATGGATAGTAGTGGTTTAGGTGCCCTAGTAAGTAATTTTAAATACGCCCAGACCAAAGGAATTACATTAACACTGCGGAATGTAACACCTCAAGTCATGGCAGTCCTAAAACTCACGGGATTGGATCAGGTTTTTCCTTTAGAGTCGATTGACGATGGGTTGCTAATAGAACCAGAAGACTTAGTTGATAATCGGAAGACAACTTCCCGTAAAGTAGAGCCGTTACCCGCTACTCACCCTTCTGTGGCATCTTGGATGAAACGGTTCTTAGACGTTGTGGGATCTGTAGTCGGTTTATTAATTACAGGAGTTTTGTTTATTCCGATTGCGATCGCTATTCAAATTAACGATCCCGGCCCGATTTTCTTTTGTCAAACCCGTTGTGGTTGGATGGGGAAGCGGTTTGAGATTTGGAAATTCCGTTCCATGTGTGTGGATGCAGAAGCGAAGAAATCCCAAGTTAAAAACCAAGTGCAAGGTGCATTTTTCAAGAATGAGAATGACCCCAGAATTACCAGGGTAGGGCGCTTTTTACGGCGAACAAGTCTAGATGAACTGCCGCAATTTTGGAACGTCCTCAAAGGAGAAATGAGTTTAGTAGGGACTCGACCACCTACACCCGATGAGGTGGAACGTTATGAAGTACCGGAGTGGCAACGTTTAGATGTTAAGCCCGGTATGACTGGCGAATGGCAAGTCAATGGACGGTCTACAGTCCGTAGTTTTGAAGATGTAATTCGTCTAGATTTGCAGTATCAAAAAAATTGGAGTTTGGTGTACGATTTAAAGCTAATCTTTAAAACTATAGCTATTCTATTTAATAGAAACAGTGGTGCTGTTTAGCTAATTACCCTTATTTACAATTTTTTGATAACTCCCAACTCTCACGATAATTCTAAAATTTACCCAAGCCTATTTTAGGCTTGGGTAAATTTTAGGGATATTGGATTATAAGAGGCTGTTTGAAGTTCTGTATAATGTTAATCTTAAATAACTAGTAACTAGATGTTAAATTTAAGGCTATGGATAATAAGTACTTACCAATTCTCATTGCGATCGCCTTAAGCGCACTTGGTGTTCTTGGTGATTACTTCTTAAAAATTGCCAGCGGGAATGAGAGCCTATTGAAAAACCAATGGTTCCTTTTCGGGCTAATTACCCTGGCTTCTACTGCTTTTGGTTGGGTTTATGTGATGAATCACCTGAAGTTAGCAACAATTGGTGTTGTTTATTCTTTGTCTACGGTTCTATTATTGGCTGTGGTGGGTGTTGCTTTTTTTCAGGAATCTCTCAACCCTTATGAAATTGCGGGGATTTTACTAGCGATCGCCTCGCTAGTATTACTGTCAGCATTTTCATAGTTTTATGGGTTTAGATATAAATTCTTAGCTTTCACAGCTTTTTTCTGTAAGTTAACTCATCCCCCGGCTTGAAGCCGGGGGGAAATCGAAGTCATTTGTCATTAATACCAATGACAAATGACTAAATCGGCGGACGGCTATCCCTCCTACCCCTTCAAGGGGTGGGATTCCCGCCGATTTTCGTTGATTTTAGTTGATTTTAGCAGTAGGGATTTTTTTTCTTTGTTTGTGTTCACCAACAATGAAATTTTGAACTGTACCCAAGCCCAGATATTTCTTCTTAACATTTGCTGGTAGGTAATGGAAATCTTTAATTATCTTTCTACAATTGATTGATAAACATTTACACTCCATTGTCCATAAGTTTTCGCTCATAGTAGTAGAGTAATCATAGAAAATTTCCTCACCCTTATAAATATCAATTAAAGCTACCAAGACATTTGTTTTAAAAATACCTGCATTTGGATTACAAGAATGATTAACTAGAACCCCAGGTTCTCCTATATCAATGTATTTTGTAGTATCTATTTGCAGTGGATTAGCTTCTTTTTCTCCTTTTGCTAAAGCTTCATCCAAAGTAATTACCTTTCCCATGAATCTCAAAATTGCTTCACCTTTGTTGATGTTTTCAGATGCAAAAACTCCTTTACCAAAACTACATTCATCAATCGAAATTTTTTGAAAAATAGTGTTAAAAGTTTCTAAATTCATTCGCTTTAGTCTTACTTATTCTGGAAACCTATAGGACTTACGCATCAAAACAGTAGTTGCAATGATTAAATTAACATATTTTTCAGCCCAATACAAAAGACATCTCCAGAAAAGAAAAAAGACCCCGCTTCCATTCCTCTCCCCGAAAGGTCGAGAGGCTTTAAAACCCCCCTTCCCGCACTTCGTGCCGCTACGCTAACGTAGGGAAGGGGGGAAGGGGGGTTAGGTCTGCGTGCAAATTTGTGGTCTCTAAATCTTTTCCGGAGATGTCTAAAGACGCTAAGAAAAACTCTGCACCTCTGCGTGAACTTAACCCACGAACTTCTCAACACCAACTACTTCAACCTGCTGCACCTCTGGCAACAAACGCTTCACGCCTTGCTTAACAAATCCCTGCAAAAAACCAATCTGCTGATTTTGCCGAAACACCCTTTGCAATGTTTGCCGCAAGTTCTCCAAATTCAAACTAGTCCCAGAATCTATTGCTATTTCCTGCTGTTGGAAATATTCAACTAAACTTAACCCTGCGACTCTAGTTAGATAAGCTGCACTTACTCCCTGCACTACGCCACCAGCAACAAAGGTAACGGCATTACTTTTGAGAACAGTACTAATAGCCTTTGTAGAAAGTTCAACTAAACCCAGTTTCAGCATCAAACTTCCCATTGTTCCAGCTACGGTTTGCGCCTGTTCCAAGGAAAATTTCTGCTGATAAATTTTACCCAAATCTATGACCATTTGGGCATTAATTGCCGCAGTCGCCAGAATATCAAGGGCTGGGACTGGATTAGCGAAGGCAGCCGCCGCAGCTATCCATTGATATTGTTCAATAATTGGGGTGGCGCGATCGCGTCTAGTTCTATTCAGCCAGTTTTTCGCCTCAGCTTTCAACAACCCAGCTTTTCTCATGGTAGTTACCCAAACTAGCCGTTGTCCTTGCTGTGCCAAAACTTCACCCAATTGCTGCGTCAACTGCTGGATATCTGCTGCTGGTTGTTCCATCCACTCTTGCACAGCACCATCAGCCTCATGCTTTCGGACTTTGATGGCAATGGGAAAAGCGGCTGTTGCAACTACATTTCCCTGCATTCGCTGTTTCAATGACAGCAAGATGCTGGCGCTTTCATCGGTTAAATACTGGTCTTGTTTGTTGAAAACCAGGATTGTCGGTTGATTTGCTGCTTTTAGCTGCTGTAAGGTTTGAAATTCTGAGTCTGTCAAATCACCGTTTGTCAGGAACAGGACAAAATCTGATTTTGCAACTTCTGCTAAAACAGTTGCATCTGAATTCTCACCCGCTTCTCTAAATAAAGGTGCTGTCTCTTCTAAAGACACCAAATTTTGTGTCTCTAGATTTTGCTTTAACACTTGAATTAAAGTACTTTTACCTACGGATTTACCGCCAGTCACAGCCACTTTAATTTCTTGTCTGTCTAATTCCCACAACAATTGGGCAACTTGTTCTCGCAGTGTCTGTAATGCTTGATGGTTTTCTGCTTCTTGTGCCAGTTGATTGATTACAGTTTCAGTTTTAGCGATCGCACTTTCCACAGTCGCTCGATCCACGAGCATACCATTTAGCGGCTCTAAACTGTCTTTCGGGCGATTTTGTTGGAATAACCACAAACCACCGCCCACAGCTAAGGCACTCAACAAACCAAACTCACCCACCTGCACTATGGAATCGTGCCAACTGTCCAACATCCACAGAGAAAGGGACAGTCCCAATCCTCCCACTAAAATTGGTCGCTGCAACTTCACAACCATGATTCTTTGCGCCCTTTAGATGGCTATTTCTTCCAGAATAGATTAAAAACTTGCTTCTTGGAATTGAACAGGCGATCGAACACAACTTTCTTTACCTATAGAAGATGCCTGTAAAATTAATTCCCAAGCATTCCTATATTGTGCAGAACGCGGTTTGTGCTGTCGTTTTTCAGCTTCAACAAGGTGTACTTCGCTTCCATAATCTATGAACACATCTACGGGAAAGACATAAAACAGGTCAAGTGTTTCTATATATACGAGAGCAAAATCAAAGTCTGATAGCTGATATGCTTCTCGAACCATCAGCCGCCGATTGGTTTTAGTGCGGCGGTTATCTACAACATAATTACCGGAAGGCTCATCCAACCAAGCATATTTGACTTGGATTTTAATTAGAGTTCCCTGTACATCAAATGCTAGATCGTAAGGTAGGCGATCGCCAAAAGGTTTTAAAACTCCCCAACCACGCTTTAAGGCATGAAGAACAGCAGCTTGTTCTGCTATATCTCCCTTAAGCTTTGTGTCCATTTGTAAGACTAAGTTAGCTGACAATCAGCATAAAGCAAAACCCCGTAATCTTTTAGGAAAACAGGGTTTTACTTTATCTTTTGATTTGGTGGCGGGAAGTGGATTTGAACCACTGACCTTCGGGTTATGCTTACCAACTACAACTTTCGTTGCCCAGTTATACTGGTTTGTGGTCTGGACTGTCCCTTCACCCTCGTCATTATCGTTAGGGTGTCTGCCTTCCAGTCTCTACACCTTCCCCATTTCTGAGGCTTGGTTCGGGATTACCGCGCTATTGGCTTCCCCGAGTTTGACAGATAAACGCACATAAGTTTCTTTATGTACCGCCCATACCAAAGTTAACTAATAAGCGTCTAGTTAACTTTGCCCGTTGAGCCCGACGAGCTACCAGGCTGCTCTATCCCGCGTTGCTCTCGACTTATTCATAGTAACCTATAGTCAAGAGTTTGGCAACTACAAAAACGATAATTCTCCAATTACTTCTAAACGCGTGTATTTTCCCAAGGTGGCAAACTTTTCTGAGAGGCTTTCGGCGGCGCTAGGACTAATCCAACCCATTTGCTTGAGTAAGTGAATCGCAACGGCGTGTTTTGCCCGTTTTGCCCCATCCATGACTTTAATTGCAAGTCCCAAGCCTTCACCGAGTCTACCAATGCACTGCACTCCTTCGGCACCACTTTTACTGACTAATTCCCCTGGAGTTAAGCGCATTAGTTCCGTATCAAATTCTCCATCTCCTGCTACCATCGCGGGGTGATGAGTCATAGCACGGACGATGCGCTCCATATCCAGATTGGTACTAGAGGCTAAGAGCGCATATAAAGATGCCATGTGACCTAGTTGCATCAAATAAGTCGGTGCGCCACAATCATCATGAGCGCTGATAAATTCTGCGGCTGGCATTCGCAGCAACTCTGCGACTTTGCCCAAAATCAATTGCTGTATTGGGTGCTTGCGATCTAAGTAGTTATTTAAGGGCCAACGGCGTTGTTGACAAACAGCTAACATTCCCGCATGTTTTCCAGAGCAATTGTATTCTAGAGGACTGTGCTTACCTTCAGGAGTTGGACACTGGAGGATAGTGGGGTCAAGATCGGCTCGCCAAAGGATGTTAAATACCTGTCGGACTTGATCTATTCTTCCTCTATGGGAACTTGTGATAATTGCTAAGTCGCGATCGCTAAGGTCATAGCGTTCCATTGTTCCTGTGGTGGTGACTGCGAGTGCCTGAAATGGTTTGAGGGCTGAACGGATAAATGCAGCAGTTTCAGAATTGCCGGCAACTGTGAGAACCCGTCCCCGATCGTCGCATACAACGGCTTGGACTATATGCCTGGATTCAATAATACCTTCCCGCAGCAACCGCACTTCCAGTGCTGTGGCTTGAGTTCGTTTTCCCATTGTCATGGGTTTATATTTATTACCTTTTTTAATTAATTAGCCATTGGTCATTGGTCATTAGTCCTTAGCTAATGACTAATGACCAATGACTCTTTAAAACAAATGCCAAACTATAGTACCAGTAACGTACATTCCCGCCAAGCCAGCGAAGGTAAATTGTAACCGCCGCAGAATAGGTCTGATTTCGTATGCAACAATTAAGCGATCGCGGTTAAGGATTTCCTGGGGTTTCGTCCAAGTTTGACCGTCGTACCAGCCGGACTCTTCATAAAATACTGTGGGACTGCAAAGGCGATCGCACACGTAGAACCAGCCTAAGTACAACCTTACCAGTGCCAGTACTACCCCGACACTCGCGGCGGCCGCACCACAAAGAATAAAATGTGCAATATACTTGTGGGGAGGAAAACTTGCTGCTGCCACAGGTGCTGCGATCAGCCAAGATAAACCCCAAATCCAAGCAATTTTCGTGATATAATCGCGCAAATCTAAAGTGCTATCACGAAACAGCCAGGAAGTTTTTAACTCTTCGTACTCATTGAGCGGTTGTTGGTCTATGGGAACTGGGCAATTTGAAACCGAAGACCTAATCATGTTGGCTTACCTTCACCATCATCAGATTCTGGAAGGGGAATACGCTCGGCATGAATCCAGAACGCTTCTAAATTATAAAACTCCCGTTCTTTGGGCATCATGATATGAACGATCACATCCCCGTAGTCTTGTAGTACCCAACTCCCCTCGACTTTTCCTTCTGTCCTTATGGGACGGCGTTGCAACTCAGTTTCGACTTTTCCTTCAATTGCTTGAGCGATCGCTCTCACTTGTACCCTAGAATAGCCAGTCATCATCACAAAGTAATCGGCTAGGTAAGATACCTCTGCTACTTTGAGCAATAAAATCTCACCCGCTTTGCGATCTGATGCAGCAACTGCTATTGTTGCAGCTAATTTTCCGCTCTCCTCTTCGGTATGGGCGTGGCTTTTTACCACACTCTTCGTCAGTGGGACAGATTGTAATGGGAAATTTCCTTGGAAATAGTCAGTCATTAAACCTCAGGTGCTTTTTTCCTTTTGAAACAATTGTTTACATTTACTTACAAATAACAAACAATTGATCTGACAAATATGTCAATAGGTTTTTTTGAATACTAACAAAAAAACAGGTGTTTATGGGGGCTAGTACTGCAAGGCGGAATTCAAAATTTAAAATGACGCTCTCTACGCAGGGCTATTTCGTTCTAGACATAAATTGCCTATAACTAAAGTTCATAGGCTTTTAGCTATAGTCCGTTAAAACGGACTATAACCTTTACTCAGTCGTCTTTAGACGACTTTCGCTATTAGACTCAGAATTCATTCTGAGGCGGGCTAGATGAGAATGAAATAGCCCTGCTCTCTACGAGACGCTAAAAACGAACGCAGACTCGCTCCTAGCGTACTCCTACGGAGAAGCAAGCTACGCGAACAGCGTCTCTAAGAGTTGCCATGTCGCTGCGCTAACAAAATTCAAAATGAATACAGTGTAAGCGTTTCGTTGGTTTAGAATGGGTAGCTTATTTCCGCCGACTTGTACTAGTTTAATAATTGCTATCTAGTGACACACTCCACACACTGACCTGCTGTAATAAAAGATAAAACTTGGTCTATTAGTATATATATTTAAGTATAATTAGCTACCCTCAAAATCTGTTGCTATTTAGAGAGTGAGGGTACAATTGTGACTTTCAGAGTTGATCGCACCCTCATGGGCTTTCTGCTCTAGATACTCTAACTCTTGTGGAATGAATTGCTCCACGCTCTGCCGCCAATGAGTAACATAACGACTCATACTGATTTAAAGCTTGCTCAAAAGCATAGTTTTCAACGGCGTATTGGCGACTTTTATAACCCAGAGTTTTGACCTTTTCGGGGTTTTGGTACAAATCTAAAATTGCCATCGCTAAAGCTTGAGGATCTTCTGGAGGAACGATAACTCCGCCGCCACTTTGCTTGATTGCTTTTGCTGCTGTACCATTATCAGGCACAGAGGCAATTAAGGCCGCTCCACTGGCAAGTAGCACTTGAATTTTTGACGGCATATTGAAGGATACAACATTTTTCTTTTGCACCACCAAGCCAACATCGGCAGCAGCCAACATTTGTGGCAAAGATTTGCGGGGTTGAAATGGCAGTAACAAAACATTATCCGCGCCGCATTCTAGACATTCTTGTTGCAATCGCTGTAAACCTTTGGCCTCTCCAACAATGACAAAAACAATATCTGGGATATGGCGCAACACAGAAGCAGCTTTGACAACGCTTTCTAAACCTTGGGTTAGGGCAATGTTACCTGAATAAAGTACTACAAATTTGCCATCCAGATTATGTGCTGCGCGGAAAGGGTTATTTTCTTTAGGCAAAGGACGGATAAAATTTACATCAACCCAGTTGGGAATTTGCACAATTTTGTCAGCTTCTACGCCCTTAGATCGCAGATTTTCCACAAACCCATCAGCAATGACGCTAATTTTACTAGCAGTGTGGTAGGCAAATTTTTCCAACACTGTAAATAACTTGATCAGCAATTTATTTTTCAGTAGACCAACGTGGACGGCTGCTTCTGGTAAGATATCTTGTAGATTTAAGATCACAGGGCAAGCACGTAACCATCCTAAAAGAGCAACTGGAATACAGCTTGGCAAAGATGGCGATGTTGACAGAATTACGTCTGGCCGCCAACCGATGAGGGCAGGTACAAAACTAGTGACAACGAAACTAGCATCCAGTAATACCCGATCTAATAGGTTGGGTTGGGGACGAATCCAAACGTAACTGCGTTGGATTTGAACGCCATTTTTGGATTCGTTGAGATACCACTTGCCCCGATATTCCTGGTAAATTTGCCGCTCAGGGTAGTTGGGCATAGCGGTGACTACGCGCACTTCATGCCCATGCTTCACTAGTCCCTCTGCTAATTCAGTCATCAGTGGGGCAATACCAATTGGCTCTGGATAATAGTTGTAGGAGTAAATTAAAATTCGCATAAAAATTAGTCTGAAGTACCCCAGTTTTTTGTTTAATGACAAATATTTGTCTTCAACATTGTTTAGAGCTTAGAAACTCTTATATTTAATTGTGACTTCAGACTGTTTGTCTGTCAGGGATTTTCCTTAAAGATTGAGTAAACTTAGATATTAAATACTTAGAGGGAGTGTGAATTTTTTTTACTATTTAAGCAGTCTTCAAATTGTTAACTTTTAATTGGTACGTAGGTATAAACGCTAAGTATTATGATATTAATTAAGACTATTTCGTAATAGTTAGTTATGGAATGAGCGATCGCCCTTGTATCTTCTCCTTTTTTGCTGGTTCAGGATTCCTAGATTTAGGTTTTGAAACCAGTGGTTTTAATATTGTTTACGTTAATGAAATTTTTTCACCATTTATGGCAGCATACCGCTATTCACGGCAGATGCTTAATCTCTCGTTGCCAGAATACGGGTATCATGACGGAGAAGCAGGAAATATAACCAAACTTCTCGAAAGTTTACAAACACAACACCTCCGGAAATTAGTACAAGACTGCCGTAAATCTAATAAGATTGTGGGCTTTATTGGTGGGCCTCCCTGTCCTGATTTTTCGATTGGCGGGAAAAATAGAGGACGTTTAGGAGATAACGGCAAGCTTTCGGCTTCTTATGTTGAATTAATTTGCCGAAATCTTCCAGATTTCTTTTTATTTGAGAACGTTAAGGGGTTGTGGAGAACGACAAAGCACCGTTTATTTTTTGAATCGCTCAAGCAACAATTACTGGAAGCAGGCTATATATTAACAGAGCGGTTAATTAACGCTATCGAATATGGTGTGCCCCAAGATAGAGAAAGAATTATTCTCATTGGTTTCCGAAATAATTTTCTCAAGGATATAGGAATAAAAGTCGGGAGTGAAAAGTTATTAACTGGGGAATATTTTCCTTGGAATAATCAAATTTTATATCCTCAAAAAAAGGTTTTCGCTTACCATTGGCAAAAGTGCGATCCATTCCAAGAAAATTCCATCATGCCTTGTCCTGATGGCATCCTTCAAGAACTTACTGTAGAATACTGGTTTAGAAAAAATCATGTGTTGAAACATCCAAATACTGAAAACTGTTTTCAACCAAGGGCAGGGATTGCAAGATTTGTTGCTATTGATGAAGGAGATGATTCTAAAAAGTCTTTCAAGCGTCTTCACAGATGGCGTTACTCTCCGACAGCTTGCTATGGAAATAATGAAGTACATTTGCATCCCTATAAAATCCGGCGAATATCTGTAGCAGAAGCTTTAGCTATCCAATCTTTGCCTGAAAATTTTGTACTTCCAGAGAATATGTCGCTCACGAATATGTTTAAGACTATTGGTAATGGCGTACCATATTTGGCATCAAAGGCGTTAGCTAAAACTATTATTAACTTCTTAGGGATTGGTGAAAAAAATTCTGTTAATATTTCTCACCTGACTATGCCTAATGTAAACTTAAACACTAACACTAATTCCGCAACATCTACAAAGTCAACATCCAAAATAAGTTAGCAGCTTATTTTCAGAATAAACTTGTAATAAATGTGATTTAATAGATATATAAGAAATGTTTTAATTTTTTATAAAGTTTAATAATCAATTACTGGCAGAAGACACGATGGCAGCAGACTATCCAGATATTGATATTGCGCCATTTATCGATCACGCCCTGTTAACGCCAACGGCTACTCCAGAGCAGGTTCAGCAGTGGTGTGAAGAAGCATACAAATTCAATTTTGCGGCCGTTTGCTTGTACCCCGCCTATGTCAAACAAGCTGTCGAACTCCTCCACGGCAAGAATCCGAAAGTGTGTACTGTGATTGGCTTTCCCTCTGGTGCAACAACTTCAGCAGTGAAACTGTATGAGGCTCAAGAAGCGGCGGATAATGGGGCCACTGAGTTGGATGTGGTTATGAACTTGGGCTGGTTGAAAGCTGGTAAAACTGAAGAAGTCCACCGGGAAATTGCCGAAATTTGTGAAGAGACAGGGCAAACTGTCAAGGTAATTTTGGAAACCAATCTGTTGACAGATGCGGAAAAAAAAATAGCTGCTGAAATAGCGATGGAGGCGGGGGCAGCTTTTTTAAAAACTAGTACAGGTTGGAATGGCGGTGCAACAGTGGCTGATGTGCGATTTTTGCAGGAATTGGCAAAAGAAAGGGTGGGAATTAAAGCTTCTGGTGGTATCCACACTATCAGTCAAGCCCTAGATTTAATCGTAGCGGGTGCTACAAGACTAGGCACATCTCGCGGTATCGATTTGATCCGCCAACGCGATAACCTGGGAAAGGGTGAATAGTCATTTGTTTCTCGTCCTACCTTGCGGGCACATCTATGTCATTTGTCCAAAGTCCAAAACCTAATGACCAATGACTAATGAGTAGAACCTACAAAGCAACCGGAATTAATCTTAAAACTCAGGTGCTGGGAGAATCAGATAAAATAGTGACGATTTTGACACGGGAATTTGGTCTGATTCGAGCAGTGGCTCCAGGCGCACGGAAGCATAACTCCAGTCTGGGCGGCAGGAGTGGTATGTTTGTTGTGAATGAACTATTGATCGCCAAAGGGCGATCGCTTGATAAAATTACTCAAGCACAGACGCTAAAAACTTATCCTGGTTTAGCTAAAGATTTGGGAAAATTGGCTGCCAGTCAATATTTAGCAGAAATAGTCCTGTGTCAAGCTTTAAGCGAACAACCCCAAGAAGAACTTTATGAGTTGTTCAATGAACATCTACATAGATTGGAAGCCTTGTCTAGTGCAAATGCATCTGGTGTTTTAGCTCATCTGGCTCATGGGGTGTTTCACCTTTTAGCGCTAGCAGGAGTAACGCCGCAAGTGCAAGTATGCTGCTTATCTGGGCGCTCCCTCAAGCCAGACTTTACAGACCCCAACTGGCAGGTAGGATTTAGCATCCCTGCGGGTGGAACGGTTTGCTTAGAAGCTAGGGAACGTTTACGAAGAGAGGGGGAGATGAGGGAGATTAATAACCAATACCCCATGCCCCATGACGGCAGTTGCTCCACTTGGGGAAACCCCATCGCTCTTAGCGTCTCCCCTTGGGAGAAGACCGCGCTGCCTCCCCCATTCCCCATACCCCATGCCCAAACAGTTGTTGTGCATCGGCAAGAAATACCTGTGATTTCTAGTCGTTTGGGTGCTATGGAACTAGCTTTGCTTCAACATCTCTCACAACCAGAGATAATGCAAATTGATGGTGCTAGAAATCATCACTGGTTATCTGTTGAGCAGATTTTACGCCAGTATGCCCAGTATCAATTAGGTCGCCCTATTCGCTCTGCTACCTTGATCGACTCTTATTTTGCTGCCAACCATGATGCAACCGTCTAATTGGGATAAAAAAATCCTGCCTTTGTCACCAAGCCTCGTTAAAAAACAGAATAGGGCATTAGATCCTACATTCAAGAATCACTTGAGTGGCGTTTCTAAGTGTACACCTAGTCAAATCAATAGCCAAGAAATGTCCCCGAAAGACGTTTCTACAAACGATCAAAATTGGATAGATCAGATCCCAAAAACTAATGTTCCAAGTCAATCAGAAACACAATCTGAGGAAAAATTAACTAGTGCTGAGTTAGATAGCAATGGGCAGAGTTTGCCAATAGCCACTATCCCAGAAAAAGAACCAGCAAAATTAGCTGGATCTGGTTCAGGTGGAGAAGCTATTTCGGGAAATGTAACACAGCAGGGGTTTTTGCCTGTATTAAAAAACCCTAATTTCCTAGCTCTTTGGGGCGGTCAAGTTTTTTCTCAACTAGCAGATAAAGTTTATTTGGTGCTGATGATTGCTTTGATTAATACTCAGTTTCAGGCTAGTAATCAGAGTATTAGTGGTTGGGTGTCAGTCTTGATGATGGCTTTTACGATTCCAGCAGTATTGTTTGGTTCCGTGGCTGGTGTGTTTGTCGATCGCTGGTCGAAAAAGGCTGTGCTGGTGGCAACAAATATTTGGCGTGGCATCCTGGTTTTGTCAATTCCCTTCCTGCTGTGGTTAACTCATAACTGGAAACCCATTGGAATTTTGCCAGTGGGTTTTATAATCATCCTGGGTGTGACTTTTTTAGTCTCCACACTGACGCAGTTTTTTGCACCGGCGGAACAGGCAGCAATTCCCTTAGTGGTAGAAGAACAGCATTTACTCTCAGCTAATTCGCTTTATACAACAACGATGATGGCATCGGTGATTGTTGGGTTTGCTGTCGGGGAACCGTTGTTAGCGATCGCAGATGGGCTTTGGTCACAAATTGGTGGTAGCGGTAGTTTGGGCAAAGAACTTTTAGTAGGTGGTAGTTATGCGATCGCTGGACTAATTTTATTCCTCCTAGCAACTAGGGAAAAACACCATCACCCTGATACAGAATTCCCTCACGTCTTCTCTGATTTGCGGGACGGTTTCGCCTACCTCAAAGCAAATCATCGCGTCCGCAATGCTTTGCTTCAGCTAATTATCTTGTTTTCTGTCTTTGCCGCATTAACTGTTCTAGCCGTCCGCATGGCAGAAATAATTCCCAATATGAAAGCCTCTCAGTTCGGCTTTTTACTAGCAGCCGGGGGTGTTGGCATCGCTGCGGGAGCAACAATTCTCGGTCAATTTGGTCAACGCTTCTCCTATACCCAACTAAGTCTGTGTGGTTGTATGGGTATGGTAGCATCCCTCATTGGTCTATCAATATTTACAACCCAACTGTGGCTAGTCCTGTTGCTGGTGGCGCTATTAGGTATCTTTGGGGCCCTAGTGGGTATTCCTATGCAAACCGCAATCCAAACAGAAACACCTCCAGAAATGCGTGGTAAAGTCTTTGGTTTACAAAACAATGTAATTAACATTGCCCTCTCCTTACCTTTGGCTTTAGCTGGTGTAGCAGAAACCTTTGTGGGATTACAGGTAGTTTTTTTGGGATTAGCAGCAATCGTCTTTTCAGGAGGTATATTAACCTGGTATAACTCACACAAATAGTTATCAGCTAACAAGAGTTATTATTCATTACCTTTGAGTAATTAATATTTACTTAAAGCTTTTGTGTTCATGGTAAACTGTGATAAGTGAAAATCTATCACTATACTTGCGGGATATGAATCTGACATTAGTCAGAATAAGTTGTTTAAATATCAGAAATTAACAACTTATAAATAGAATAAATAAAGCCAAAAATCCACTGGTTTAATCAGCTTAAAATAGGCTTTTTAAACTAAATGTGGTGGGAATCTGTAATAACTAAAAAAACCAGCAAGTATAGCTAGATAAAAATCACAAAGAACACACAAGTAATAGCTCAAACCCGCTTTTCTTACAGCTAAATAAAGAATGCGTATAGCCTGGATTGGAAAAAAATCACCCTTTTGTGGCAATGTTACCTACAGTCGAGAAATTACAAATGCCTTGCTGGAGAAGGAACATCAAGTTAGCTTTCTTCACTTTGCCCAGGAAGAGTCTGAACCTGACAATTGGCCAAATCTTCGAGAGGTTTCTCTTCCTTTCATTTACAAGTCTCAGGTTTACACAATCCCCACCTTTAAAGCGACCAAAGTTTTAACTGATTCACTGCGGGAAATCAAACCAGATGTAGTCCATGCTTCCTTAACGCTATCTCCTCTAGACTTTGTTCTACCGGAAATCTGTGAGGAACTGAGGTTGCCCCTAATTGCCACTTTTCACACACCATTTGCCGGCAGGGGGGCAAAACTGATATCGGGAACACAACTTTTGGCTTATCAGCTCTACGCACCTTTTTTAGTTAACTACGATCGCGTGATTGTATTTTCCCAAATTCAGCGAGAATTATTGGCACGAATGGGCGTGAGAGAAGAAAATATTGCCGTAATTCCCAACGGTGTTGATACCGCCAAGTATTCTCCAGGATTTTCTCAAGTCAAAGCAGAATTTAAAGCCGAACGCTTGTTTGTCTATCAGGGTCGCATAGCGCCAGAGAAAAATGTCGAAGCCCTTCTCCGGGCTTGGAAGCAGTCGGCAATGGAACCTGGGACTAAGTTGCTAATTGTTGGCGATGGCCCTTTAAAGTCTTCCTTAGAGCCGTTTTACGGTTCAGAATATGGCATTATCTGGTTAGGATTTGTTGCTGATGAAGACCGACGCATCGAAATTTTGCGGGGCGCAGATGTATTTGTTTTGCCTTCATTGGTAGAGGGTTTATCCCTATCTCTGTTAGAGGGAATGTCATGCGGATTGGCTTGTTTAGCAACAGATGTGGGTGCAGATGGAGAAGTATTAGAAAAGGGCGCAGGTATAGTTATTAGTACTAAAACAGCGCGATCGCAGTTAAAAACCCTTTTGCCAGTGTTGCAAGATCATCCAGAGTTAACAACTTTACTGGGGCAAAAAGCCAGACAGCGTGTATTAGACCGCTATACCCTTAGTAAGAATATTACTCTGTTGCAAGAACTTTATAAAGAAGTTTTAGCACAGCGACCTCTACCGTTAAGTCGCAGAGCGTAGGGAAAGGGAAAAAGTGCTTAGGCGTAGCCCATCGGAGATATCGCATTTTTATAGTCAGCCTATCTCGTGATATCATTCTATCTCAGACAAGTTCTCATAATGAAAACTAAGTCTCAGTCAAGATGAACTATGAGAAATGCACGTTATCAGCTACCGGGGTTTAGTTCAGATAAATATAAAGAGTTATTATCTCATTATCAGCCAAAACTGATTAGGAATGAAGAAGAGAATGAAAAAGCTTTAGCTATTGTAGAAGAATTGATGCACCGTTCTAACCGTAGCCCTGAAGAAGATGAACTTTATGAATTGCTAATTATTTTGATTGAAAAGTTTGAACAGGAATACTATTTGCCTGGAAAGGCATCACAGCCTCATTCTATATTACTTTTTTTGATGGATTAAAGGAGTGTTAAACAGTCAGATTTGGTGGGTGTTATTGGTTCTAAAGGGGTTGTTTCGGAAGTGGTCAATGGCAAACGAGAAATCAGCAAAGCTCAAGCTAAGGCTTTGGGAGAATTTTTTCGGGTTGACTGTGGTTTGTTTATTTGACGGTAAATCCAAAAAAAGTGATAGGATTTTTCACACCCATCAAACGTGCGATCGCTTAATTACCTGGTTAGATAAAAATCGTTAATCAAATTTAAGTCGCTACAATTTATCAACTAAAGACCATCCTAAACTGGTTGGCTGTTCATAAACCCGCTTTAGAGTATTTACATCTCTGGCAGAAATAGGCAACGGGTTACGAACTTGGGAAAAGTATAAGGCATCAGTTTGTAACGGACTATGACCCCAAATTCCCAGCGCATGACCGAATTCGTGGCGGGTAGCTGCAATGAGATACTCACCTGTTTGACTGGGACTTAGTAAGATGGTGAAGCGGTGGGAGAGAACTTGATTACTGGTGTATAACTCATAAGTAGTTTGTGCCGATCGCGCACGAGATATATTGCTACCAGGAGAAATTTGTAGAGGTGGTGCTTTTCGTACAATCGTAATATCAGCAATTTCTGGCTGTTCGACTACTGTTAAAGGTAAATAACTACTCCACTCTTGTACACCCTGTAAGACACTATTAACCCATACTTGAGCTTGTTTTTCGCTGACGGCTTTTGGTGGTTCTACGTAAACTCGAATCGGAAATTGCGACCAGACTAAATAACCAACTTGGGTTATTTTGACTTGGGAAAAGTAGTCACCACTGTTAGTACTATCTTGCCACTGTGCGAGTGAGGGCGGTAAGGGATGGGGTTTTGGCAAAGATGAGGGGAGAGAAATTATTAAGTCTGAATATACAGATGTTGGTATTTTTGTCAACCCATTACTCGACTGGAGATTAGTAAAAATGATTAACAACCCTGTGCCAAAAAAAAAGGCAAGGGCTGTAATTAACCGTCGTGAAATTAAATTTATTAGGATGTAAAGTATTGGGTGTTGGGTTATTTTCCCCATTGACCTAATCCTTATTTAGGCAGCCAACCAGCACTTAAAACTACTGTTAAACCGAGAAAAATTACTGTCAATGCCCAAGTAATTCGGTTTAAGGTGTTTTCTGCACTTTTGGCGCTGCTAAATAGCTGGGCTTGTCCGCCAATAGCCCCGATGCCATCACCTTTGGGGCTATGCAGTAAAACCAAGATAATCAAACCAGTGGCGGAAAACGCCCAAATGCCTTGCACAATATTAGTAGCTGTCATGGTAGGAATCTCATTTATAAAAAGTTTCAAAAAACAGAATTCAGAATTCAGGAGTTAGGAGTTTACTAAAAACTCCTAACTTAGGACTCAGAAGTCTTTTACAGCCCTACTTGCACGGGGGTACGAGTGCGTTGCAGTTCATAATCTGCTGTTTTCAGGAGCGATCGCCCTGTCATTTCTGGTGGCTGAGGCAGCTGTAAAATCTCTAGAATTGTGGGGGCGATGTCGGATAGCTTGCCATCGCTTCGCAGTTCGACATTTGTACCATATCCAGGGATTTTGATTTTCTCGCCTTCTACCAAGATAAAGGGGACTGGGTTAGTGGTGTGGGCTGTCCAGGGATTACCCCCATCATCTAGCATATACTCAGCGTTGCCATGATCCGCAGTAATAATTGTTGTACCACCGGCTTTGATCACGCTCTCTAATAAGCGTCCCAGACAGCGATCGACTGTTTCAACTGCTGTAATGGTAGCGTCGATTTGACCAGTATGCCCTACCATGTCTGGGTTGGCATAGTTAATTACAACTAGAGAATACGTACCCTTTTTAATTGCAGCGATCGCAACATCTGTAACTGCTACTGCTGACATTGCTGGGGCGTGATCGTAAGTCGCTACCATCGGGCTACTTACCAGTTCCCGATCTTCTCCAGCAAAAGGTTCCTCCAGACCCCCATTAAAGAAATAGGTGACGTGGGCGTATTTTTCGGTTTCGGCGGTGCGGAATTGATTCAGACTGTGATTGGCTATGACTTCTCCCAGAATGTTACTGAGATTCTGCGGCTCAAAGGCTATAGCCACGGGTAAGTCTGAATCATACTGCGTAAAGGTGACGAAGGATAGGGGTGTGATTTCTTGTCTTTCAAAACCATCAAATTTGGGACTGACCAAAGCTTGAGTCAGTTGTCTGGCGCGATCGGGGCGGAAGTTGAAAAATATCACCCCATCCCCTGGTTCTATTGCGCCTGGTGCAATTCGGATTGGGTTGATAAATTCATCTTTTACTCCTTCGGCGTAAGATTCTTGCAAGATTTCTACAGCCGTGCGGTTATCACCCGTACCATCTTGGGTCATTACGTCGTAGGCGCGTTTGACTCGATCCCAGCGATGATCGCGATCCATCGCGTAGTAGCGACCGCTAAGGGTGACTATGCGCCCAATTCCGGCGCGGTCTATATAATCTTGCAGCAGTGTGATTGCTTTTACACCGTCAGTTGGAGCGGTGTCACGACCATCTGTGATAGCGTGAATACAAACTTCTAGAATTCGCTGGTCTTTGGCTAAGTCAAGTAGTCCGAATAGATGGGTGATATGCGAATGTACCCCTCCCTCAG
>CAZZZY010000020.1:0-19900 GCA_964658545.1 uncultured Acetobacteraceae bacterium
CCAATGACTAATGACCAATGACTAATAACTATTAGCTAAAATCGCGGAGCATCTTTTTCAGTTCGAGATTATGCATCTCTTCTTGCCCAATCATGCCGCGAGCGAATTCTTCCAGATAAATACTAGCATTGGTGACAGTTTCGAGCAGATTTTTATACAGATCCAATGCCTTTTTTTCATGGGATAAGCTTTCTGCCAAGATATCCTTGACTTTATGCTGGTAGGTTTCTTCCATTTGGGCAATTTTTAGGGAGGGATGTCCATCTAAACCGGTCAGAATTTCTCCCACTTGTTGAGCATGAAGTAAAGATTCACTTGCTTGTGCTTTGAAAAAAGCCACGATGGGAATGCGGTTAGGGCCAGTCACCATTAAAGAATAATGTGTATAGCGCACTACCCCTGCTAGTTCAAATTCCATAATGGCGTTCAGCAGGTCAATGGTCTTTTTATGGTCAAGTTCTTGCATCAGTTGTTAGTTCAAGTAACGGATGGAGTGTCATAAGTTAGGAGTGAGGAGTTGGAAGTTAGAAGATCAGGATTCTTAACTCATAATTCCTAACGATTTCCTCATTTTAAACTCCTGATTCTATACTTCCCATTAAATCAAAGTGTTATCGCTGTATTTAGGCATTGGATTTGTCAACCACTTTTTGAGAGTTTTCCTCAATGGTTTTCACCAGCTTGGTAACATCATTAGGTATTTTGACTGCTTTCGTTGGTGGGATGGCGGCGGGCCAAACTTTTATTAGTTTAGTCTTTTAGTATTGTAAGTATTGTAGAAAAACTGGAAAAGTCGGACTCCGCCAATTCCTTATTACTCATGAACGCAACCACTACCAATCCACAAAGATACTATATTCGTATCCTGAGCTTAGTTATAGCAATTCTATTACTGTTACTGGGTATATTTGCTAACATTACTTACGGTGCTGCCGACATTCCCACCTCTCAAATACTTACCGCCTTTACCAACTTTGATGACTCCACCGAACACATAATTATCCGCTCAATTCGCCTACCTCGGACACTGATTGCTAGTATGGTCGGTGCTAGTTTGGCTATAGCCGGGGCATTAATGCAAGGATTGACTCAAAATCCCTTAGCTGCGCCTGGGATCTTGGGGATCAATGCAGGTGCAGCCTTAGCAGTGGTAGTAATGGTCTTTGGCTTGGGTATATCTTCACCAGCCTTGATTACTCTTGTAGCATTCTTAGGAGCATTGTTAGCAGCGATCGCAGTTTATTCCCTCGGTTCACTAGGACAAGGGGGTACAACACCAGTGAAGTTGACTATCGCTGGTGCAGCCCTCACCGCCTTGCTATCTTCAATTACTACAGGTGTATTGATTTTGAGTGAGCGAACTCTTGAAGAAGTACGCTTCTGGCTAGCAGGTTCTCTAGCAGGGCTAAACTTCAATCTATTTCTGACTGTGTTGCCCTGGATGATAGTGGGGCTATTAACAGCTTTTGCCTTGAGTAGACAGATGAATGTTCTCAGTTTAGGAGAATCGGTAGCTACAGGCTTAGGTCAGCAAACAGGTTGGATCAAGTTGGCAACAGCATCAAGCGTTGTCATCTTAGCGGGAAGTGCTGTAGCATTAGCAGGGCCTATCGGCTTTGTCGGTCTGGTAATTCCCCATCTAGCGCGGGGAGTAATAGGTGTTGATTATCGTTGGGTATTGCCTTGTGCGGCTGTGTTTGGCGCGAATTTATTAGTATGGGCAGATTTAGCAGCCCGTTGGTTAATTAGACCCCAAGAATTACCTGTTGGCGTGATGACAGCAATGTTAGGAGCGCCCTTTTTGTTGTATCTAGTGCGTTGGCGGGTGAAAAGATGATGACAACAATTCAAAATTCAATACTGGGTAAGGAGCCTGTAACTAGAGTATTGTTGGTAGTGCTATTAATCACCCTTGCTGTTTTAGGGATGAGCCTCAGTTTAGGAGATTACCCTGTCCCACCAGCAGATATAGTTAAAGCTGTTCTTGGTTTACCAACTCAAGACCCAGAATCTCCCTTTGTTGTTGTTACCTTGCGTTTACCGAGAGTGGTAATCTGCTGGTTAGTAGGAGTCGGCTTGGGCATTGCCGGTGCAATTTTACAAGGATTGACACGTAATGCTTTAGCTGACCCTAGCATCATTGGGGTAAATGCAGGTGCAGCCTTAGCTGCTGTTACCTTGATTGTATTATTCCCGTCCCTACCTACTATGTATTTGCCCCTAGCTGCCTTTGGTGGTGCTTTTGTTGTGGGCTGTCTCATCTACTTGCTAGCTGGTACGGGAGAAAAATCACCTCTACGTTTAGTGTTGGTAGGAGTATCACTCGCGGCAATTATGGGAGCTTTCACTACTTTGATGTTGACTTTCGGTAAAATCAGCAACGTTAGTAGAGCATTGGTGTGGCTGGCGGGTAGTGTTGCTGGTAAAAGTTGGGAGCAACTTTGGCAACTGCTACCTTGGCTAGTCGTCTTCGTTCCCTTAGCTTTGCTGCTGGAGCGGGAACTTGATACTCTACAACTGGGTGATGCAGTAGCTAAAGGACTCGGTAGCCGAGTCACATGGCAAAGGAGCAAATTATTGTTAGTGAGTGTAGCCCTAGCTGGGTCAAGTGTGGCGATCGCCGGGACAATTGGCTTCGTTGGATTAATGGCTCCTCATTTGGCACGTAGACTTGTTGGATCAATACATCAAAATTTATTACCAGTCGCTGCCTTAATCGGGGGATTATTGGTATCATCAGCAGATTTTTTGGGTCGGACAATGTTTTCTCCGACAGAATTACCCTGTGGTTTGCTCACTGCTGCCTTGGGAGCGCCTTATTTTATCTATTTACTATACCACAGGCGGCAACGATGAGTTACTAAGTACAGCATTTCATTAATTCGTAGCGAATTCTTGGCGTACCTCTGCGTTTAAATTTCCAGCCTCAATTCGCCACGATTTTACGCAAAGCTGTACTAAGTGCAGCAGTAAGTAGCCAATATTATTGGTAATATCATCGCAATATGATTTACATAATTTTTATCCGAAAGCGCGATTGTTTGTTGAGTTCGTATAACAGTTAACAGAGGCGTTGAGGATTGTTCTTTATTAAGTTTTAAAAATTAATATTGCAAATTGCGGCTTCTGGCAACCTTTTGGGAAGGCTAAATATCAGGTAGTCAGTTTATTAAACTATGGAACTCTTGCCAAATAGCGAGCCGACGATTACTCAAGAAGCACTTTTATATCGCATTGCCAACCGGATCCGCGATTCTTTGGAATTAAAAGAAATCTTGGATACAACGGTAGCAGAAGTTCGGGCTTATTTGGAAACAGACCGTGTTAAAGTTTATCAATTTAGTTCTGACGGAAGTGGGGTCGTGATTGCAGAATCCATTCAGGAAAATCGACTCCCCTCTCTGTTAGGATTGCACTTTCCACCTGATGATATACCTCTTTATGCCCGTGAATTATTTGTTCGGGTCCGTCAACGCTCAATTGTGGATATTACTACATGCTCTATTGGGATCAGTCCGCTCCTTTCTTCAGACACAGGAGAACCCATAGACGAAAAGGAGATTCGCTATCGCCCTGTAGATCCTTGTCATGTAGAATATTTAACAGCAATGGACGTAAAATCTTCTGTTGTAGTACCAATTGTATTAGAAGCACAACAAACAGAAAAAAATCAACCCCCCTCCTTACGTTCCACAGCCAAATTATGGGGACTGCTTGTATCTCATCATTCGGAGTCACGCAATGTAACAGAACAAGAACTACTGTTTATTCAAGGAGTTGTAGATCAAGTAGAAATTGCCATTACTCACTCTATCTTGCTTAATCTTGCCCGGTCACAAGCACAAATTGAAGCTAACATTAACCGTATTACCTCACTGTTGTACGCTTCACAGAAGGTTGTATGGGTTGCCGCTTTAGAAGAAGTGGTAAAAACCTTTAATGGAGTAGGTGGCAGGCTATACCTATTGAGTAATGAAAATCAACCTGTAGAACTATACTTTTCTGGTTCTGGGCCAGAACCACTAAACAAAGAATTACATCGAGTCATTGAAGAAAATCTGCTCTGGCAAAATTTTTTATCCTCTGTGATTGAACCAAATCCAGACCAGACAGGTTACAAACCTTGGTCTGTAGAATGGATGCGAACAATTTACAACTTCAATGAACCGACAAAAGATATTGCTACAAATACTACTTGTCTAAATCTGTGGCCGATAGACGATTTGTACCGCGAACCCTTATTCCGCACCTTAGCGCCATTTTTCCAGTCCACTAAAATTAGAAGTGTGCTAATTATCCCCCTAAACCACGGCAATCAGATCGTCGGTTGTTTGACTATTTTTCGCCAAGAAGTAGATATAGAAATTCTTTGGGCTGGTTGGAATAATCCCGATACTCGACAACTCATACCCCGTCAGTCTTTTCAGGTGTGGCGACAGCAAAAGATTGGGCAAACTCAGGCTTGGACTGAGGAAGAAATTAAGTATGCTCAGAGACTCAGTGAGCGGATCTCGGCAACAGTTAAGCAATATCGCTTATATCAGCAAATACAAGCCTTCACTAGCACCTTAGAACAGCAGGTGCAAGAACGGACTGAACAACAACAAATTTTATTTAATGTTGTTGCTAAAATTCGTGAATCACTCGATCTTAACACTATTTTCAACAAAACTGCATTTGAGGTGCGAAATTTTCTTAATGCTGACCGAGTGGGAGTATTTTGCTTTGAGCCAAATTCTGGATTTAATCAGGGAGAATTTGTCTCAGAGGATGTTTTACCAAAGTTTCCCTCTGCTTTGGTAGCGAAAGTTAATGACCACTGTTTTGGCGAACAGTTTGCTGTTGAATACCACAAAGGGCGAATTCAGGTAGTTGCAGATATCAACAATGACGGGCTAAAAGACTGTCACATTGCAGTGTTATCTCAATTTCAGATCAAAGCACAGATTATTGTGCCACTGATGAAAGGTACTCAGCTATGGGGCTTACTTTGTATCCACCAGTGCGACCAAACTCGTAATTGGCAAGATATTGAAATCCAATTTATCAAACAAATTGCCACTCAACTAGGTATCGCAATAGAACAAGCTGATTTACTTGCTCAGACTAAACATCAAGCACGACAATTAGCCAGTGCCCTCCAAGATTTACAAGCTACTCAAAGTCAACTCATTCAAACTGAAAAAATGTCCAGTTTAGGACAACTAGTTGCAGGGATCGCCCATGAAATTAATAACCCTGTTAATTTTATTCATGGCAATCTGACGCATATTGAAGAATACGTTCATAATTTATTAAAGTTTATCTCACTTCTCCAAACACAATTTTCCCAACCTAGTGAAGAAATGCTGAAGTTAGCAGCAGAATTAGATTTAGATTTTATTACTGAAGATTTACCAAAAACTCTATCTTCAATGAAAATTGGAACAGAACGGATTAGTGAAATAGTTTTGTCTTTACGCAACTTTTCTCGGCTAGATCAAGCCGACCTGAAGGCTGTGAATATTCATGAAGGTATTGACAGCACTTTATTAATTTTGGAACATCGACTGCAAATCAAATCAAATAGTCCGAAGATTCAACTGATTAAACAATATGGAAATCTGCCTAATATTGAGTGTTATGCTGGGTTATTAAATCAGGTGATTATGAATATCCTGAGCAATGCAATTGATGCCTTAGAACAGCGCGATATTCAGTTATTTTCTGCTCCTGTCACAGGAACATCACTTCCATTTCTACAAAATCCGAATACTATCTGGATTCGGACTGAAACACTTGCTCATGGTCGAGTTGCTATTCACATAAAAGATAATGGCATCGGAATACCAGAAGAAGTGCAAAAAAATATTTACAATCCATTCTTTACTACTAAACCTATCGGTAAAGGTACAGGTTTAGGATTGTCTATTAGTTACCAAATTATTACTCAAACCCATAAAGGAGAATTAAAATGTCTATCAAACTTTGAGCAAGGAACAGAGTTCATCATTGAAATTCCTATACAGCAAAATCTCAAATAGATTGTGAATTCGATAGCTGGGATTGGACTGCTCTCCAATTTACAGCCGAATTTGGTGCAGCTTTCTCCTTACCCACTCCAATGAACACCGCCAAATGCTCTGGTGTGAAAATACCGTGAAAACGAAACTCAACCAACTCGTCCAGCCAGAAAACGGCTTTTTCAGGAGTGATTGTAAAAAAGCGGTGGGAAAAGATGATTGTGCTTTCCACTGGGTTATTGCTTGAATTCTCTTGCTCGTTGAATGAGGGGAATATGAATAATAAACTCAGTACCCACTCCTGGTTGCGAAATGCATTCTAAAGAACCGCCATGTCTTTGTGTGATAATTTGGTGACTAATAGCCAGCCCCATCCCCGTACCTTGTCCAACAGGTTTGGTTGTAAAAAAAGGATTAAATATTTGTTTTAAAGTATCTTCTGGTATTCCTAGTCCATTATCGGCAATGCGAATTGTGACTTGCTCTGGTTCTAGTAATTGGGTGCGGATATAAATTCGGGGATTATCCATTAAATTGTATTTTTTTGTTGTCCACCGACCTCTAAGCACTGAATCTTCTAAAGCATCGATGGCATTGATTAAAATATTCAGAAATACCTGGTTTAACTGCCCAGCATAACACTCAATTAAAGGGAGGTTAGCGTATTCTTTGATCAACTCGATTTGCGGACGCTCTTGAGTAGAGTTGAGGCGGCTTTGGAGGATCATTAATGTACTATCAATTCCCTCATGTATATTAACTGCTTTTATGGAAGCTTCATCTAAGCGCGAGAAAGTCCGCAGAGAAAGAACAATATCTCGAATTCGCTCTGCTCCCATCATCATCGATTTAAATAATTTGGGGAAGTCCGACCTTAAAAAATCTAGTTCGATGAGGTTTGTAAACTCTTCAATTACTTTGATTGATTGGGGATAATGTTTTTGGTAGATGTCTAATAGTGAAAACAAATTTTGGGTGTATTCATCAGCCGATTTTAGGTTGCCGTAGATAAAGCTAACTGGGTTGTTAATTTCATGAGCAATTCCAGCTACTAATTGCCCCAAACTGACCATTTTCTCATTTTGAATTAACTGAGCTTGAGCTTGCTGTAAGTCTTTGAGAGTTACGATAAGTTCTTCTTTTTGATTTTGAGTTTGTTTGAGTAATTCTGCTTGCTGTAATGCTATACCTAGTTGAGAAGCAATTTGGCTAAGTATATACACTTCATCTGTTTGCCATTGCCGAGGTGCATCGTTTTGGTAAACTGCTAGCAGTCCCCAAAGTTGTTGGCTTTGGTAAATAGCAGCAATTAGATAAGCTCTTGCCTGCAATTGCTCTAAAATTTTGAGGTAGCATTTATTAAAGCCAGCACTGTAAATATCGTGACAAACACGATATGTTTCATTTTGAGCAAAGCCCCCTCCCTGTGTATCTTGTAAGTAAGTATCCACAATTGGAGGAATAGATAAATTTTTCAAGTTACATTCACTGATATTTTCTACTAATTCTGGTTGAGGTACTTGCTGCTCAATTAGAGGCAACCACCCTTGTGCTAAGGATTCAGAGACAAATGTTCCGCTCCAATCTGGATTGAAACGATATAAAATCACGCGGTCAGAGTTGAACAATTGCCTGATTTCTTGAGTAGTTGTTTGGAAAATATATTCTAAGTCAAGTGACTGACGAATTTTTTCAACGGTGATCGCGACAAGTCTTTGAGATTCCGCTGCTTTAAGTGCTTCTATTTGTACTAATTCCACAGGCTGGAAACTCGCTTTCTCTAAGTATTCTTGGGGATTTAACGCCATTTTTAATACCCATTGAAGATAATTAACCACCAGTCTAGTATAAGATTGGAAAATAATCGTTAAACACTACTTAATTTTTTCGGAAATGAGATTTTTTGCCCAAGATTTGAATTTTTTGCTGAAAGTTTCTACCATACTTGAATTCAGTAACGTTCCTTGTCAGAAACCCCACGGATAAATCCGGGGGCTTGAAAGAGTCCTAATCTGACCAGACTAAGTTCTTAACTGAACTACGTTTAAGGCAAAAGTTAAAGACCTACCAAGGAATGCGTAGCTAGTTCCAAGCTCATGAACCGAAGAACGATTAAACAGGCTTAAGAGGGTTAAACCAGTGTCGTTTGGGTAGTATTGACCTTAAACATTGTCATTCGCGCAGCGTCTCCCCTTCTCCCAAAGGGAGAGGCTAGCGCCAAGGGAGAAGCTAACATTACCCCGCAAGGGAGGCTCAATTGAGCAAAATATTATGCGTACTCTTCTTTGTGAGATTTGAAACGGTAATTGTCCCGTTGAAAGTACAAAACAAAGGTACACCGAATTAAGCAACCCCAAGGCGATAATGTTTGAGCAAGCGAAGAATTACAAATATGACCTAACCTAAACCAGAGTCAAAGTCACCATCCACATTTGGCAATGGATTATACCCTATATCGTCTACATTTAGAATGAAATAGCTCTGATGTGACTGAGTAAAAAATACTGAAAATATAGTTATTTTGTACTAAATGTTGAGGTTCGCAATTCGGGTTAACTCATCATTTTTTTCAAAATGAGAATTGCTGTGCTGACTCACACCGATTTGTCAAGCAGAAATATGCAAATAAGTTTGCATTAACTCGCTAGACTTAGCAATAAAAAAGTCGGCATAATAAAAATGTTGTTGTTCCTTCAGCATAGCTGCCTTCTTCAATTGTTCCTGTACGTCAGCTATTTGAGAATTCCTATATACAGTAATCCTAAGAGGATGTTTGAAAAGTCGCAAAGTATACTATAAACCCCTCTCCAAACCTCTCCCCGAAGCGGAGAGAGGCTTTGAAACCCCCATTCCCTTGTAGAGAAGGCTTGCTCGGTGGGTTAGGTTTCCGAGGCTTTGATGTTACCAAAAATACTTTTCAAACATCCTCTAAATGATGCATAAAAAACTGTAGTTTTTTATGTCTTTTATTCATGTGCCTATTCTCCATACAATATAACCCATGAAAATTGAACTGCAAACACAAACAAATTCATCGCCACGCGTGCTTAAAATTTATCTTAAAAAAGATAAGATTCGGATTTTATTATGCCTGCTTGGATGTGTTTTTTTAGGAGTAGCAGTTTATACGGCAAAACATTTTGCAAGTATGAATACCATGCGAACACAAAACCAATTTTTGACTGTACCAGTAGAAAATCAGAATCTAACAATTACAGTTTCAGCTAATGGTACTATTCAACCAGAACGCACTGTTAATGTTAGTCCCAAGAACGCTGGCATTTTAAAAACTTTGTTAATAAATGAAGGTGATTTCGTAAAAACAGGGCAAATTATTGCTTATATGGATGATTCTAATCTACAAGGACAACTGATTCAATCAAAAGCGCAATTAGCTTCAGCAGAGGCAAATTTGCAAAAATTGATTGCAGGAAATCGTCCTGAAGATATTATCCAAGCGCAAGCACAGTTGGAGGAAAGCGAGGCAAATCTGAAAAAATTATTATCGGGAAATCGTTCTGAAGATATTGCTCAAGCCGAAGCAGGCTTTAAAAAAGCACAACTGAGTTTTAAGCAAGCAGAGGATGAATTTCATCGCTATGAAGAACTATTTAAAGCCGGTGCAATATCACGTCAAAATTTAAGTACTTATAAAACAAACCGTGATACAAGCATTTTACAAGTACAAGAAGCTGAACAAGCTTTATTTTTACAAAAATCAGGTACGCGCCCAGAAGATATTGAACAAGCGCGGGCAAAAGTAAAGCAGTTACAACAAGCTTTAAAATTGACTCAAGTCGGAGCTAGAAAAGAAGATATTGAACAAGCACGCGCTCAAGTAAATTCTGCACGTGGGGCATTAAATACTATTCAAGCTCAAATTAATGATACGGTAATTCGCGCACCATTTGACGGTTTGATAGCAAAAAAATATGCAGATCCTGGTTCATTTGTCACACCAACAACCGCAGGAAATGCTATATCATCGGCGCTCTCTTCTTCGATTTTGTCGTTGACCTCAAAAAATCAAGTAGTAGCTAGTTTGGCTGAATCTAATATTTCAAAAATTCGCCTTGGTCAAAAAGTAAAAATTACCGTAGATGCCTATCAAGGAAAAGTTTTTGAAGGAAAGGTATCACAAATTGCTAGTCAAGCAATTGTTCAACAAAATGTCACTAGTTTTGAGGTAAAAATAGCAATTAATTCCGACTCTGAGAACTTGTTAATAACTGGCATGAATGTAGCTGTAGAGTTCAATGTCGGTCAATTAAAAAAAGCTTTACTTGTGCCAAACGTTGCTATTGTGCGGCAGCAAAATCAAACTGGCGTGTTTATTATTGGGACAGATAAAAAGCCGAAATTCGTAGCTGTTGAAACTGGTGTGACTGTGAAAAATCAAACTCAGGTACGCTCTGGAGTAACTAGTGATGAGCGGGTTTTGATTAGTTTTCCACCAGGAATGAAACCTAATTTTCAAACAAAAGATATGTTTTCACCCTCTCCAGAAGGTGATTCTAAATAATTCCCAACACAATACCAAAAATTCGAGATTGAGGGATAACTGATGCTTTTTAATCCACGCAAAACTAATGTTTCGATTTATTATATAGAAATCTTCGTCATGGCAATAGAAGCGCTCTGGAGTAATAAACTACGTACAGGGCTAACTATGTTAGGGATGATTATTGGGATTTCTTCCGTGATTGGTATTACTTCTATTGGTCAAGGTGTGCAAAAAGCTACGGAAAAAGAGATTCAATCATTAGGAACAAATGTATTGCAGATCTTCGCCGGTGCAGCAGTTCGAGGAAATGTTAATCAAGGACTCGGTTCGACAAGTACTTTGACTTGGGAAGATGCTAAAGAAATGGCTTTGCAAGCACCATCTGCGGAAGTTGTTTCTGCTTATTTACAGCGTCAAGGACAAGTAGTTTATGAAGAAAAAAATATCTCTACAACGATTTATGGGACTGATTTAAACTATCCCGAAGCTAGAAACACTTATCCACAAGCAGGGAGATTTTTTAATCAAGAAGAATTGAATAATATTAAGCAAGTAGCAGTGTTAGGCCCTACTGCTAAACGCAATCTATTCGGTGATAATAGCAACGTGATTGGTCAAATAATTAGGATTCAGGGTGAAGCATATGAAGTAATTGGAATCATGGAGGCTAAAGGTTCTCAAGGACCGATAGATAGAGATGATGGCGTGTATATTCCCCTCACAAGTATGTCAGCACGGATTGTGGGTAATAATGCTTTAGCGGGGATTTCAGTTAATAATATTTTAGTTAAATCTAGTAATCAAGACCAACTTCTTGCCGCTCAGTTTCAAATTACCAATTTGTTACGTATCCGTCATAATATATATCCACCTCAAGCTGATGATTTCCGAATTACTAACCAAGCTGATATTATTAAAACTTTTAGTAGTATAGTTGGTTTGTTGACAGTTATGGTAGTGGCGATCGCCGGAATTTCTTTGGTAGTTGGTGGGATTGGAATTGCCAATATTATGCTCGTGTCGGTTGTGGAAAGAACGCGAGAAATTGGCATTCGTAAAGCTGTTGGTGCGAAAAATTCTGCGATTTTAAATCAGTTTTTGGCTGAGGCAATTATTATTTCCAGTTTAGGAGGTGTAATTGGGATGGGTGGTGGTATTTTTATTGCTTTTGGTGCAGCAACAGTTTTTAAGTTCCCCTTTGTCATTTCAGTTTCATCAATCATTATTGGTTCGGGACTTTCGTTTAGTGTCGGTTTATTAGCTGGGGTGATTCCTGCACGCAATGCAGCTAAATTAGACCCAATAGTAGCTTTACGTAGCGAATAATCACTAGACTTCTAGAAAAAGCTGCTTTCATTGTTCCTTGTGAGTAACTGCTCATAAGGTATTTATCGCATTGTTTTTTACCACTAAAAATAAGCATAAACTAACATGATTTACCTTAAATCCATTACAAAAAGCTATCGTTTAGGAGAAGTTAATATTCCCATCCTTAAAGGGATTAATTTATCTATAGAAAAAGGGGAATATGTAGCTATTATGGGTGCGTCAGGTTCAGGCAAATCTACATTAATGAATATTCTTGGCTGCTTAGATCGTCCCACAGAAGGACAATATATTTTTGAAGGTAGAAATTTAAGCAGTTTTGATGATGATGATTTGGCATATATCCGCAACCAACGCATAGGTTTTGTCTTCCAACAATTTAATTTATTGTCGCGTTCAACAGCTATAGAAAATATTATGTTGCCGATGATTTATGCTAGTATTAGTAAGCAAGAACGCCGCGAGATTGCAGAAAAAGCATTGGCAAGAGTTGGATTAGCTGAACGGATGTTTAACCTTCCAAATCAACTTTCTGGAGGGCAACAACAAAGAGTTGCGATCGCACGGGCGTTAGTCAATCAACCAGCTTTAGTTTTAGCGGATGAACCTACGGGTGCATTAGATAGTCAAACATCTCAAGAAGTGATGATTTTGCTATCAGAATTGAATGAACAGGGAATGACAATTGTGATCGTAACTCACGAACAAGATATTGCTGCTCAAACCAAACGAATTATTCGAGTTCAGGATGGTTTAATTGTGTCTTAATTGAGTAAAGGGACTGGGGATTAGGGCATATTTTCAATAATACCTAACCCCCTAAGAGCAAGCTAGGAGCTTATTTGATTGGGAAAAGCTATATTAAACTTGTAGAGGCAATTTATGAATTAGCTCTACAAGTTTTTTAGATACTTAAATTGACCTGAATTAACGGGTAATGTCTGACGACAAGCCGCTTCTCTACGAGACGCTACGCATTCACCTCAGTCTTAATATTATTTGCCAATTGTAGGGAATAGAGGTTTGCATATACTCCCCTTTGATTGATCAATTGTGTATGTGTTCCTTGTTCGATAATTTGCCCTTGTTGGATGACTAATACCTTGTCTGCGTAGGTGACAGTAGCCAGACGATGAGCAATAATAAAGCTGGTGCGACCTTGAAGTAAATTAGCGATCGCTTGTTGAACTAAATGCTCTGTTTGGCTGTCAATGTTACTGGTGGCTTCGTCCAAAATCAAGATGCGCGGGTTGACTAAAACTGCGCGGGCTATACTGATTAACTGTTGTTGTCCTTTGCTGAGATTTATCCCCCGTTCTCCTAATTGTGTGTCGTAGCTTTGGGGTAAGGTCAAGATAAAGTCATGAATATTTGCAATCTTTGCAGCCGTTTCAATTTCTGCTGCTGTTGCTTGGGGATTGCCAAAGGCAATATTTTCGGCAACGCTACAACTAAAAATTATAGTATCTTGTGAAACAATACCAATTTGACGGCGCAAGCTTGCTTGTGTAACTTTTCGGATATCTATATCATCAATTTTTATAGCACCGGATGATACATCATAGAAGCGGGAGAGCAGGTTAATTATGGTGGTTTTTCCTGCGCCAGTGGCTCCAACAAAGGCGAACGCTTGCCCTGGTTGAGCATCAAAAGTTACATTTTCTAAAACTTTTTGACTGTGTTTATACTCAAAACTAACTTGCTCAAACTGAACTTTACCCTGGATTGGTGGCATTGCGTTCGCATCTGTGGCATCTTGAAGTTGGACTGGTTCATCCAAAAGTAAAAAAATCCTTTCTAATCCAGCTAATCCAGATTGTGCTTGAGTATAGAAGTTACTGATCAGTTGGATAGGTTGAAAAAATTGCTGGACGTAAAATAAAAATGCGGTCACTGCTCCCACTGTCATGATATTTTTATAGACGAGAAAGCCACCATAAGTTAACACAATCCCCAGAGCAAGTGTATTAAATAGGTCTATTGTTGGTAGGAAAGCAGCAGTAATTGCTGTAGCTTGAATATTGGCATTGCGGTTGTCTGCGTTAAGTTTGCGGAACTCTTGAATGTTGATTTCTGCGCGGTTAAATGCTTGAACTTCCTGGATATTGCTAAGATTTTCTTCTAGTTTAATCGAAAGTTGAGAAATTGTTTGTCTGGTAATGCGAAATTTTGCCCTCGCTAACCGCGCAAAAAAGGCAGTTGTCAATAATATTATTGGCATCATTAGATTAACAATTAAACCCAATTGCCAGTTTATCGAAAGCATGAATATAGCACTTGCCAATAAGCCAAAAAAGCTTCCAATAACTTGTGGCAAGATAGGGCTGAATACTTGATTTAAGGTATTGACATCACTCAGCAGGCGACTCATTAAATCACCCGCTTTACTTTGATCAAAAAAGCTAAGGGGTAATGTTTGTAATTTGTTCATAATATCTTGGCGTAATTGCGCGAGTAAACGCTGCATAGTCACACCAACTTTAACAATCAAAGCTCGATTAGATAAAAACCCAATAAAATATACTATTATTAATACAATTAGTATCCATGTCAATCCTAAAAAATTGCCTTTAAGTATCAAGTTATCTACTGACCAGCCAGTAAGCAATGGTGCGATCGCTTGGGTAATGCAGCTAATAATAATTAAACAAATAATGATGGGAATCTCTTTGATATATGGGCGAAAGTATTGACTGAAGCGACGCATAACAGGTAATGGTGCATTTACCTTTGATGTCGATTCAAAAATATTAATTCTTCTGTTCATAGATGACAATTTTATGTTAAGGATAAGAACAAGATTGTTTGCGGTGTCCAGATCCCCGACTTCTTTGCGAAGTCGGGGATCTAAATTTTTAGGGAGGAATTTTTCGTGACTAGCCTACCTTGATCGATTATAAAAATTTGGTCAGCATTATTTACCATACTACTAATACGTTGGGTGAGAAAAATTATCGTAACTTGACGCTGCTGCATCAGAATTTTAAATGATTCTTGAATTAATGATCCTGTCTTAGCATCAACAGCAGAAAGACTATCATCTACAATCAAAATTTTGTAGTCATTTAGCAATATACGAGCGATAGTAATTCTTTGCTTTTGCCCTCCTGATAAGCCAATTCCTCGTTCGCCAATAACAGTATCGTAACTATCAGGTAGACTAATAATAAAATCGTGAATTTGAGCAAATTTAGCTGCGGCAATTACCTTTGAAAGGGGAGCATTTGAAATCCCATAAGCGATATTATCATAGATAGTTCCAGAAAATAAACTTGCTTCTTGAGAAATAAAACCAATGTGTGAACGTAAACTGATTAGATTTAAAGAGCGAACATCATATCCATCAACCTTGACTATTCCATTTGTGGCATCATAAAAGCGTGGAATCAATTTAGCGAGTGTACTTTTACCTGCTCCCGTCATGCCTAAAATTACCACTGCTTGCCCTGGCTGGATTTCAAATGAAATACTATTTAAGGTATTTTCTTTGACTTCTGGGTAGCGAAAATCAACATTATCAAAAGAAATTTTCCCTTCACATCTGTTCAAAACAACTGCATTTGCAGATTCCCTAATTTCAATTTCTGTATCTATCACTTCATAAACTCTTGCAGATGATGCTGCGGCTTGAGCCACAGATTGAAATGCGAAAGTCGTCTGAAAAATTGGTTGAATAATAAAGACTAAATAGGAATTAAAGGCAATTAATTCGCCAAGAGAAAAGCTGTGGTTGATTACCTCTAAACCTCCGTAGCCAAAAATGACAATTGCAATTAAATTGCTCACTAAAAAAATTATCGGAAATGTATCTCGCAGCGCATAAATTGTTTTGATACTTGTTGAACGAAAATCCTCATTAGCAACAGCATAGCGTTTTATTTCTGTTTCTTGACGTACAAAAGCTTTAACTGCACGGACACCGAGTAAATTATCTTTCAAAACTGCGTTTAAGTCATCTAATTGCCTCTGTGCTTTAGTGAACAAGGAAGCATTTTTTTGAAAAAATCCACCTAATAAAATGAAGGAAATGGGGATAATAGCTAATGCGATTAGTGCCAACTTCCAATTCATGAATAGTAAAATTATGGCACTGCTGAATAATACGATCGCAGCACCGAAAATTTGCAGCAGGGTTGCACCAATAAAGACGCGGATTTGTTCGATGTCATTATTAATGCGGGTGAGCAGTTGTGATGTGGGTGTGCGATCGTGGTAGCTTAAATTTAAATGCTGGGTTTGACTAAAAAATGTATTCCTGATGTCATAAGCAATACCTTGGGATACCGTCTCTGCAAAAAAAGTTTGTCCAAAATTGAACAATCCCCGAATCAAAGCCAGCAAAACTATCAATCCCCCACAAGTTACTATTACTTGTAAGTTATTTTTGGCAATACCTGCGTCAATTCCCCAGCGAATAATTTGAGGCGCTGCAATATTAGCAACTGTCATCATCAACAAACTGGCGATCGCAGCTAATACCATTACTGGGTATTTTTGCAACATTGTCAAAACTCGCCTTAATGGCTCAATAGGCACATCTGATTTTTGTTTCATAAATACTTTTACTTATTTGTATAAACCAATTTTTACTTAATATAGCAATCCTATTTGAATTGTAAAAATTATCGAACCGCCAAACCGCCAACGCGCTGAATCAGTTGTTGATCAATTTCTCTAAGTTTGTGTTGCATTATATCAGTTTCAAGATAAATATAATACTTCCAAAGCAAGCTCGCTATGTATTGGAGTTACGTATTTTTTAAACGCAGAGGTACGCAAAGGATAGCGCTGAGTTACGCAGAGGAGAATAGATTTAATCTTTCTCTGTGGACTCTGCGTCTCTGTGGTAATTAAGAAATTTCTTCAATTGCTGTTTGTACAGGTTGTTCAAATTTGACTTTACCCATAGTTATAGGGAAATTCCAGTAGGGATGAACAGACATTAATGCCTGATGAGGAACATTTTTAGGTTGAGCTACAGAATTTTGAAAAGTGTTTTCAGGATAACGAAAACGGACTGATAGGGCATATTTTGATTTGCGGGCAACTTTTGGTACAAAAAGGATAAATTCATCATCTTTGGGAGAATCTTTAGGAAGATTGGGAGAAGCTTTGACTAGTTCAGGACGGAGTAAAGTTACAATAGTTCGAGCTTCATCATGGGTTGCTATTTGAGGACTTTGAGAACCTTGTTCTGATATTTCATCGCCAATATTTATGGCATATTCGACAACGGAACCGTCATACTCGCTCAACATATCTGGGCGAATTGGTGCGCCTCCCCGAATTGAGTCATCAAAAATAAAGTAGCCATTGGCTTGCTCGCCGTTGAAGCTAAATTTATGTAGGGCTGCATGGGCTGGGAGGTTATCAATTATTCCCTGAGTAAAAAACACTGCGATGCTTAAGATGGATACAATTGCTAATTTATTCCAGAAGTTCATTATTTTAGCTCCTTTTTATTTATAAGAGACGTTGCACTGCAACGTCTCAACATTTGTGTTGATTAATCAGATATTTTTTCAATCTTGGTTTGTACGGGGGATTTAACTATGGCATTACCTAATGTTTTCGGAAAGTCTACTTTGGGAAATACTTCAATTTCAGCGTTTAGGGGAACATTAGTTGGTAGTTTTGTAGACCCATTAAATGCTTCTTGGGGATACTTGAAATAGCTAACTAGAGAATAATTAGATTTGGGTTGTCGTTCAAAACTACGTACTTGTAAAAGAAAGAGGTCAGCAGGTAATAAAACATTATGCTCGTCATCTATGCCATATTGTTTATCATGCTGCGCTCGGATTTTTGCTAGGACTTTATCTTCTTCTCTGGGGAGAAAAACGATCGCATTACTAACTGTGCCTTGAAATAGTCCTTTATCTCCTAAATCGACTTTGTAATCTCGTCCTCCACCATAATATTGAGTCATGTATGGCGATTTGCTTTCACCTTTAGCAGCAGTATCATAAATAAAGTAACCGTTGGCTTCTTCACCGCTAAAAGTGAATTTGTATGTAGCAGCTTGCGCCGATGAGGTGGTGATTGTTCCTTGGAATAGGAATAGTGCGATCGCAATCACCAATACAACTGATATTTTTTTCCAGAATTTCATAAAAACCTCGCAAATTTGATAGTTGACGCAATACTGCTCGGTTAAGGAAACAAAGTAGGCTGAAACCCTTGAAATATCGTTGTCTATAATGCCCAAAAGAGGCTTAACCGAGCAGTATTGATAGTTGACGGTGTTCAGATTCCCGACTTCTTTAAGAAGTCGGGGATCTTAATTAACTAGGAATGAGAATTTTCTGATTGTGTAGGGAAAGGCTGAGGGGGGAAGCGGGTGGAGTTCCCAACGCGACATCACCCCAACGCATGACGCTTGCGCCTGCATTGGATGAGGAACCCATTGTATAAACGAGAACTAAATCATTTTCCCGGATTTTACCTGCTTGGGCGGCGTGGTAGAGATTGGCTACGGGGAAGGTGGGGCCGATATTGGCGTAGAGGGGATTAAGATTAATAGTGCGTTCGGGATTAATTCCTAATGCGCGGGTGCAAACCTGGGAATACCAGGCGCTGGGTGTGTTGAAAGCAAAAAAGTCAATTTGATCTAAACTCACATCAGCAGCTGCGATCGCACCATGACAACATAGACGAATAAACTTGACGGTTGTCTCGTTAAACATCTTACTTGCGCCTTTACCTCCCCGGATGAACATTCTGATGTTTCCTTGTTCATCGGTGGTGAATTCGTTATAAAATGCTCCACAGGTAGCCGAGGTATTGGCAATTTTAGTTCCGAGAATTCCTTGATTGGGTTGCAGTTCGCCCACGATAAAGGCTCCAGCTGCATCGCCTGAGAGGAAGGCGAGGGTATCATTCTCGTCGGTATAACGGGAATATGTGGAGGAAACAACTACTAAGACATTGCGATATTCTCCCGTTCGCACTAAAGAACAGGCTGTTTGCAGAGATACTAATACAGATGTGCAGGTTGATTCTATATTCCAGGCTGCACTGGATAATCCTAATTTACCGGCGAGAAAGGCTGCATTTCCTGGTGTGACTTGTTCGGGGAACAACGAGGTTACAAGCATCAAGTCGAGAGCTTCAGGTTCTAGCTTCGCTGCTTGCAGAACATCGATCGCTGCTTGATATTCTAGAGATAGAGAGGTTTCATCTGGGCTGACTACTCGGCGTTCAACAGTACCGCGAAACGGATCGGACATATAAGGGGCTACTTCCTGTGACCAGATATCTGTAGAATTATCTGTGACAAACAATCTAGCCAAGGTTTTTTGTTCAGCTTCCGCCACCATCTGGGGGAAATTCTCTCTGTAATAATCGTTGGTGCGGATGGTGCGAGGAAAATTGACTGCGATCGCTCGAATGCCAACTGGTTGTAAAATCATGATTGTTCTCCTTTTGATTCGATTGCTCCTTGTTGAATGAGGCTGCGAATTCTACCGCCAATGGGAGCAGGTTGTGTGGGGTCTAAGTTGATGTCAACAACGAAGGGAACATTAGCAGCTAGGGCTTGTCTTAAAGCTGCTTTCAATTCCGATTCTGTGGAAACGCGGATACCTTCTGCACCCATCGCTTGGGCAAGCTTGACAAAATTAGTACTCGGTATTTCCGTATCTACGCCATGAAAACCTTGTAAATTCATACCTTGGTGGCACATATTGTAGCGTCCGTCATTCAGTACAATCCAAACGGCAGGAATGTTGAATTTAACCGCTGTGCTAACTTCGCTATTCATCAACATCGCGCCATCTCCCACAATCGCCACGGCTTTACCATTCCCTCCCCAAGTCGCCCCCAGGACTCCAGTCACAGCATGACCCATCGCCCCCACACTGGTACTAATGCGGTAGCGTCCTGGTTGGGTGAAGCGCAATCTGTTAGTCGCCCAAGCGAAGGAATTACCAGCTTCAGCTAGGATGACAGCATCGCTATCTTCAACGATGATTTTTTGAATTGCATCCATCAATATTTCTGGTCTGACTAAACCATTTGTTTGGGGAGAAGGCGGTTCTAACTCTGGATTAGGTAATTTTGGAGAATT
>CAZZZY010000021.1:0-19863 GCA_964658545.1 uncultured Acetobacteraceae bacterium
CGAGTTCTCCAACGGAGTACCCGCAGGGTACCGCCAAGGCCGTCAAGGACGCGAAGAGAAGAAAGAAATGCTTAACTGAACTGTATTGCAATTAGAGGAGCATGGGGGTAGGGTGTTGACTTTGCAGGGTGGCGACCCGAAGGCGGAAGATACGAATTACATGATGGTGTGATTGATAAAGCTTAACCTGCTTTGGCGAGAATCCGACCGGATTCAACTGCTGCTACAAGGGCTTGATAATCCTGCTCAACTTGATGAGCATAGGTGACAGCAAAATCTGCTACAGCCTGGTCAAAAGCATCACTTTTCCCCAAGTAGTTACTGACCACAACAGGATCGCCAGAACGGGCATGGGCGCGAGCTAACGTACAACCACAAATTTCCGCGTAATCCTCTAAACCCCTAGCAGACATTCCCTTGAGTTTAATCGAGGTTTTCATATCTTTCAATTGCCGGAAATAGAAATCTTGTCCGTGAGTGTTACTCGTCCAACCCAAGAAAATATCGCTGGCTGCTTGCATGAGGCGTTGACCAGCGACTATGCGCTGTCCGTTTTGGGAATAGCGACTTTTTCCCGTGTATGGTTCTAATACCGAGGGACGGGCTTCTTTGAATTGCAGCAGCAAAGGGTCATGATCGTTACTCAGCAGCAGTGCAACTCCACAGTGAGTACCGACACTGCCCACACCAACCACCTTCATCGCCACATCTACTAAACGATAGCGATCTAGTAAAAACTGGCGATCGCTTTGCAAAGTATCACGATATTGTTCAAATAATACTCCTACTTCCTCAAAATACTCCTCCTGATTGGGTAGATGATATAAGTGTGGTGGTTGATCGATAAACCGTCGCTGTCCATTTACCTCCTCTGTCATCTGCAAAAATGTCTGCTGCATTGTGTGAGTAAAGGCTTTAGTTGCCATTTGCTCCCAGTATTTACGAGTTTCCTCATCAGGTGCGTGTTCCACCAGTATGTGAGCATCTAGTCGCGCATACCACACCGCCAAGGTATTCATTTGGGCATACTCCTGCATAGACAAGCGATAGGCACGGACTGCCGCTAAAGCAGCGTTATAGCAGTCAATGTCATTCAGACTGATATCTTTCCCGGCGACAATAACACTAATAACTAAGCGTTTGATATCCCATTCCCAAGGGGCGTTAAGAGTTTCGTCAAAGTCATTCAGATCAAAGATGAGATTTCGTTCCGGTGTGGCAAAGCCACCGAAGTTAAGTAAATGACAATCTCCACAGGCTTGTAAGTGAATACCCGTTGTCGCGGTTTGTGCCAAGTCCGCGGCCATCACAATTGCACTTCCCCGTAGAAATGCAAAGGGAGACTGCAACATCCGACTGTAACGGATGGGGATTAACTCTGGTATACGTCCCTGATTGGATAGTTCTAGCAAATCAATCGGATCTGGGCGTTCTGTAGGATGCCAGTCTTGATGGGCAGATCGAGAAACAACTTGACGTAATGCTTTACCCGCTTCCTGTCGCTGTGCTACTGTTAGCTGAGAGTTTGTGGGAGTAAGTGGTTTAGTAGTCATATAGAGGGAAGTATTTTTTAATGATTGGGGAGCATAAGCGGTAGGAGGAGAGAATGTTTTTCCCTATCTTTCCCTACATGATCACATCAAAATCATTTTGGTTTACGGCCACCTCCACTAGTAATAATTCTAATCTTTTTGGATTCTAGTACCGCTTGTTTCTCGTCGGGCGATCGTTCCGCATTTTGAGTTAATTATCGTAGCTTATGATACCTAGCATTTGAAATTTAACCCTCAATTCGCCACGATTTTACGCAAAGCTGTACTAAGCGCTATTTTACAGCCGATAGCAATCGCCAGATGCCAGAAGAGACGAGGATAAAGATTTTTATCTATTTAACCAATGTTTAACCCCTTTTTGGTTAAACAGTATGTTAAGATTGGCGCTAAGTTATTCTTTTTTAACTTAGTTAATTTGAGGTAATATACCCTACGATGGAATGGTTACTTGGTTTGGAACCACTAACTGCCTTAACAGTAGGAGTTGGTGCTGTTATTCTTGCCCCTGTAGTTAACGCTATAGGTCATGTCACAGGACAAGATTCTAATAAGCTGGGCGAAGCAGTATCTACATCTGCTAGAGAATGGACTAAAGACGTGATAGTTATGGGTTTTGAAGCAATGGAAAATGTGCAAGCGTTCTATGCTGAGGCAGAAGAATCTTTCAAAGATTTGGTATCAGATGCCAAGGTAGAACACATGGCAAAAAAAGGAACACCGGAATCAGTGGAAGGGCGTGAGGTCGAAATTGTATCTGAATAATTTCAAAGCTTTATGGGTGTCTCGCCCGCCCCAAGCCTTGGGCTGGATGTCCACCCCACAAGATTGGATAATTTATTTCTTGGAAGTCCCTTATTAAATCCCCTAAATTTATTTATGGGGATTATCTTTTTGCTTCTTCAAATGATTTCAGCTGTTAGTGATGATATCTGCCCTGATAAATATTACTAAGTTACGTTTAAAACAAAGTCCACCTCTTATGGACTAAGAATAAATTAAGAATTTAAAACTTACATTCGTAGGTTTGTTTTGTGTAGCGGCGGTTTCTAATCACTATTACCAGTATCAAGTCAGACTTTTTAGACATCCCCCTAACTATTTCGGCTGATGAAGATGAATCAGTGTTGCATTTAATAAGGACAAACCTCATGTTATCAATAGCAGACCCAGAGCCTGCTTTGTATAATCAAATCGAAAAAACAAGTTATCGGATTATTCACAAAAACGACAGACGCATTCGATTCCATATCCCTGGGTTAGGAGATGATCCAGAATATGCAGACCATCTAAAAAAGATGATGGAATCGTTGCATTTTGTGACTGAAGTCAATATCAACAGAGCGGCTCATTCCATAGCTGTGGAGTATGAGCCTAAAGGTAATTCTGGTTTAGTACTTCGTGAAAAGATTATTAGATGCATTGAACAAAAAAGCTTATCTGACATCTTGGAAGAAGAACTTCAGTTGTCAAGCAACAATCAAGATACAACTATAGTTGTTTCCCAGGAGGTAGCGTATCGCATTGTTCACCAAAATCAACAACGTATTCGGCTCAATGTTCCGCGTTTAGTAGAGGATGAAGAATACAGCTATAAACTGGAACACTTGGTCAAGTCTCAGTTTGAGATGACTGAGGTATATATCAATCGGGCGGCGGGGTCAATTGCAGTTGAATTTGACGCTCCCGTGAATGAAGAGACGTTAAGCCTTAGACGACAAAAGTTAATTGCAGTCCTACAAGAAGCGTTAATTGTAGACATTGAAACTGTACTCCCTTTTTCTGAAAAAGCAACTGACAACAGTGAACAAAACTACTGGGAATATTACTGGGAGCGTTTAGGCTTACCAGCTTTCAGTTTGGCACTCAGCTTAGGAGCTGTTGCTGGACTACCGCTACCAGGACTTTTAATTACAGGCTCGGTTTTATTAGCCGCAATGCCAGTATTTAAACGAGCATTGATGGCGATTCAAGAAAACCAACAACTCACCATCGATTTTCTCGATGGCATGGCTATTGGTTTGCACACTATCAATGGCAGTCCATTTCCTTCAGCATTAATGCTAGGCATGATTGAAGGTGGAGAGGCCATCCGCGACCTGACGATGCGGGGAAGCGAAAGAGCATCACTTAATTTACTCGACTGCCTGAACAAAAACGCCCTAGTAGAACGCGATGGACAAGAAGTAGAAGTTCCAGTCAAAGAAATTGTAGAAGGCGATCGCGTAGTTGTCTATCCGGGCGATCAAATTCCGGTAGATGGCTACATCATCGAGGGCAATGGCTTAGTCGATCAGTGTAAATTGACAGGAGAGTCAGTCCCCTTAAATTTGTCTGAAGGTAATCAAGTGCTAGCCTCCACCATAGTGACAGAAGGAAAATTATGCATTTTTACTCAGCAAACTGGAAACAAGACACGCGCTGGAGCAACAGTTGCGCTAATGCAGTCGGCTCCTGTTCATGATACTCGCATGGGCAACTACGCTGCGACGGTAGCTAACCAGATGGTCGTGCCTACCTTAGCAGTAAGTTTGGGTGTAGGTCTATCTAGTGGCGACTTAAGCCGAGCAATCTCGATCTTAACTTTGGATGTCGGTACAGGTATGCGGATATCTATACCGACGACAATTATGTCTGCCCTAACCTACGCAGCTCGCAACGGTGTACATATACGCAGTGGTCGAGCGCTCGAAAAATTAGCAGAAATCGATACCCTCGTATTTGATAAGACAGGTACACTGACTCAGGGATATGCTGGAGTCACGGGTATTAAACTCACAGATGATAGTTGTTCAGAGCAAGAGTTGCTATCACTAGCAGCAACAGCAGAACAGGGATTATGCCACCCCGTCGCCGAGGCAATTATCCGCCATGCCAAAGAAACCAATGTTCCCACATCCGAATGCGAAACTTGGGATTATCGGGTAGGTTTAGGGGTAGTTACTACAATTCAAGATAGTCAGGTGCTGGTGGGTAGTCATCGCCTGATGGCACAAGAAAACATCAGCCTAGCCATCCTCAATCAGCGCTATCCCAATATCAAATCTGGTAGTAACTCCTTAGTATATGTCGCCAGGGATGGGCAACTACTAGGAGTTATCCTCTATAGTGATCCACCACGTCCTGAAAGTCAACAAATTATCCAAGAACTTAAGGCGCAAGGTATTACCCCCTATATGTTGAGCGGAGATGTTAATCGTGTTGCCAAGGCTGTAGCGGGAGAATTGGGAATTCACCCTGATTGCGTTTACGCCGAAGCCTTTCCCGAAGGCAAAGTAGAAGTGGTCAAGGCTCTGCATGATAGTGGTAAGACTGTGGCATTCTGCGGGGATGGCATCAATGACTCTGCGGCCTTAGCTTATGCCGACGTATCAATTTCCTTTGGTGAGGCCACAGATGTTGCTAGAGAAACCGCCGATGTCGTGTTAATGGAAAACGATTTACACGGATTACTTTTAGCAATTCAAGTTGCCAAACACGCAATGAAAATTGTCTGGGAGAATGCCTCACTCGTGGTAGTGCCTAACATTGGCGCAGTTATTGCTGGCGTATTTCTGGCTATCGACCCCGTACTGGCAATTATAATTAACAATGGTTCAGCTATCTTGGCAGAGTTAAATGGCTTACGTCCCTTGTTAGGCCCTGGTGAATTTAAATCACTTGTTCCTTCAGTGGATATGCTAAGTCTGCAAGAGCCAGTAAAAGAAGTGGCTGTAGTTGACGAGACACCACAGTCAGCACCTCAAAGATTTCCTGCGGAGATTAGCAGTTCTGTTGTAGCTTTCCCCGTCATTGAAGCAGAGAAAAAAAAGCAATCTTTTGCCAAGAAACTTAAGCAAGTTAACCCAACAAAACAACCAAAATCAGGTTCACAAACACTGTCCCGCTAAAAGATTCAGCCTAAAAGAAAAGTAGGAATAAGGTGGATGAAAATCCGAGAAAAACGATTGTGACAGTAGAGAGCGGAATGTCGGTTTTACATAAATAGACAATAGATAGTTAGGTGGGCATTATAATCCACCCTATAGGCCTCTGGTGTTTTGAGAGGAGAAGGGAAAAGCGATCACACTTTCTGCTCTCTCCACAAATATCTCCAGTAACAGACTAATTTTTCGCTTTAGTCCCCTTGCGGGGAAGAGAGATGAGAGGATTGAATAATTCAATTATCTAGCATCTCACGGATTAATGTTTCCGTCTCCTAATGGAGTCAGCCTGGTAACAGTACTTGACTGTTAGTCAGTATATAACGGTTATTCGTTTCCGTCCCCTAGCGGGGAATTTTACAAGTTAGCTACCTAATACTTGCTTGATTTTTTGGAGGTTTTGAAAGGATTGAGTAACTCTAAGTTTATTTTGAGTGTAATACAGTTTTGCGCTGGTAGTTATATCTTGTAGATATCTAGCTTTACGGCTTTCACGCTCTAACTCTATATAAGCGTTACGTAAACTCTTGTTACCTAGTTGATTTGCTAATTCTCTTACGTAATCCTTACGAGAGTCATGGCGAGATGGGTATGGATATTCTTGCTCAATATTACATCCCGTCATACAGGCATAGTGTTCTACCCAGTGCAGTGCTGCGTAAAAGCATATAGTGATAGCCCAATCTGGATAAGTTTTTTCGAGGCTACGTGCTGCTTGTTCATTGCTTCTAGCTTGCTCAAGGTAGTAGTCACAAGTCATTTTTGTATAAAAAATTTAGAGATACTTAACCCACGACTAAGTTAAGATGGGAGCTTGAAATTTGTTTACCTGTAACTGTAGTTTGTTTATTGTCAGAATTATCAATTACTCTAGAACCCTCTCGAAGTTTGGAAAACCTATTGACTGGTTCCGCATGGAAATACCATTTTTCTCCAGAATCATCCCGTAACTTCCATTCACAGTCAATTACTAAATTTTGCACAATCTCCCAAAGTTCATGTGATAACTCCGTTTCGGCTTGTAACTCTAGTTCAAAATCAATCCAATGGATATCTGGAAATCTTAGAGCTATAGCTCTTACCTTGTTGACATTAGCTACTTCAGTTAATTTTTGTACTAATTCTTTTACTCTATAAATTGCATCAAAACTTGGTAATTCCTTCGTTTTAGTTAATACTAGAGAAAATGCACCAAAGTGACTCCAAGAAGTATCTGTCTTGTCTATATAATCCCAATTTTTTTTTGTTGAATTTCCCTTTGAAATCATTCTTTTTCCTTTAAAAATTCATTTAGACGGTCTCTCAAGAAGGTAGCTTGTTGTCGAGTAAATGCAAAGTTACCTATCAAATTTTCTGCTGATGCTGACTCTTGGTTATTAGTAAATGGACTACCTGAAAGTATTCCTGCTATTAAAATACCATCTTCACTATCAAGTGCTACCTTTACACCTGTAACTAAGTATACTTTTTCTTCTCTTTGCTCGCTCATGATTTGCTCTTTTACCGGATTTTCCTTTTGTATGTGAAAAAAAGGGAGGGAAAATGCAGCCACTAGGCAATCATTTTCGCAATCCCCTTTATTTTAGGATAGCTGTAATCAAATGAAGTTTCCCAGTACTCAGGGATTTTAATCCCTTTGTAAGGAAGTTCAGTTGTTTGACACACTCTGCACTACTTAAAAAGTTTTAGTCCCCTTGCGGGGAATTGGTGAAGACTGAATCAACTGTTCAATCACCATACTAGAGGAGTGTTTCAATCCCCTCACGGGGAAAACACATTTTCTCTAGCTATTAAAATAATAGCTTGACATTTTTAATTAGTCAAGCTATCATTCGATGCTTTTCAAAAATAACTAGCCTTTACTCAAATTGAGCAAGAACAATTTCTTCTTGGGGGAAATCAGCTACTATTTTTAGATTACCACCAAGAGCCTTGATATAGCGGGAAAGGGTGGAAACTTGAATGTCCTCTTGGTTTTCCAATTCCGAAATCGTAGACTCAACATCACTGAGTTTTTTTTCTAAGTCATCCTGTGTCACCCCCAACGATTCTTGCAGTTCCATTAGGGTAAGATGAAGCGACATAAGTTTAGCACGGGTTTTGCTTTTTGCCCTTTGCTCAGGTGACATCCGTTTTCGCAATTCACTAAAAGGCTTTGTCTTCATATAAATCCTTCATCCTCAAGCTCTTTTAGCAATTCGTCGTAGAGTTTATCAGCTTTTGGGACATTCTCTTCATACCAACGATCATTACCTGTTTTATTGCTTCCTAAAAGGACTACCGCAATCCTGCGAGGATCGAAGCAATACAATATTCGGTATGGTTCTCCCTTATGTTGTATCCGAAGTTCTCGCATATTTCTATAACGAGAACTCTTGATATCTTTGCTATAGGGAGAGCGAAGAGTTGGGCCCCTTTCACGAAGTAACTCGACAACAGCATCCACAGAGACTTGCTCTGCTGCATCAAGTGTAAGCCACCACTGGTAAAACTCGTCTGTATACTCTACTTCGGTTGCCATGTGTTCTAATTTCGTGTTTATTAAATACTTCGGGCTGTTTGATGCTTGAAAAATTGATTCAGTCGAGCTAGATGGTAGGAGAGGGGGAGGTTGAAGCAAGTGTGTGCTTATTTGCTGATTCATCTTTTGTTCCTAGAGATATTGCTGGTTAAGATAGCCTTACTTTATATACTATTAGACTTAAGACGAAGTTAGTAGTAAAATTTCATCATCAATCCGTAAACTTCACGCTTTTAATACTGCCATCATCCTTGAGGGCAGTAATTTTCACCTTTACTACCTGTCCCTCCTTTAGAGAAGCTGCTTTTTTTGGTTCTTTCTCGGTTAGTTTAATTGTCCCTAAAATTTCATAAGTGACTTTAATACCATTTTTGTTGGTGACAGTTGCATCTAATATTTGGTCAACTTGGAAGTTTCGCAATTTAGCAACTTTACTAATTTCTGCTTGACGTGCTAACTCGACAACAGGAGTTGTAGGAGTTGGAATTTCCCCAATTGGGCCTGCGTCTTTGTAGTAACGCATCAAGCGAGATACCCAGCCTAATATTTGCAATATCGTATAAGCATCTTGAATACCTTTGAGATAATCACTACAAGCTTTATCAATACTGCGGTAATAATCTGTAGTTTTACCACTGTGCCCAATTTGTCTACCATTACTCACTAAGGTTTTCAGATACTTGAAAAACCTGGAAGTAGCATCTGGTTGGTGAATGGATGCACGGAGGTAAGCAACTGTTTTCCCTAACTCGTTAACATCTGTATTTTCTTTTACCAAAGTTTGAGCGATCGCATGGGCAATTTCCCACTGTGCATCTGTCAGGGTTTCCGAGGTGAATTCAACCATAGCCATAATTAGTACATTCCAGATGGAGGTTCGCGATCGCTTGGGTAGCGTAGCACAGCTGTAAGTTCGTCTAGTTGGGGTTGCTGAATCAGGCGCGAGTAAGCTGCTTTGATTTGTGTTTGTATGAACTGTTGCAAATCATCTCCGATTAACTCATCAGATTCATTGAGTTGATAGGCAGAATATCGCTTTTGTAGACTTTGCGTCCGGGCAATTTTGTCTATAGTTACTGTCATTGTTCCCATACCAATCGGCTTACCGCCACCTACTTTTAAAGCAATGGGACACTTGGAATCTTGTCCGAAGACAATTAACAAAGTTCCTAACTCTTCTGGTAGCAAATTCTTGAAGTTTAATTGAGTTTTAAAGATATATTCTCTTCCAGCTTGCTGTACAGGAATACCAGAATTTTGCCCTTTATCAATTGCTCTAATAGTGTTGTAGTAAAATTTACGTCCTGCGACTCTACCTTGAATAAAGTATGCATTACTTTCATCTGGACGGGGACGATATAACGAAGGCATAAACCCTGTGGAAAAGCCCATACTTTCACATTTGGCTTCGTTGAAATCAAGTAAACCTTGCCAATCTAATGCACCAAATACACGACTAGCTGGACAAAGTTGTTCTTTGTTGCGACAAGGTAGGCGCTCAGGGGGAATTTGACTTCTATACTTATTAGTAATTACTGCCAAAGTGCTGTTAGTAATTGCCTCATACACAGACCTAATGCACCCTTTGAGAGAACTACCTTGAATTGAGAGCTTTTGGTCAACACCCTGTACCATTGTTTTGATTAAGGGAATGCGATTGTTGCCAATGTCGCTACCCATGACAACTACTCCGGTGGAGACGTGGAGGGATGTCTGCACTTTTAGGGTAAGATATAGAGTGCCGTGTAGGCGATCGCTAAAATATTTATGATGTCCAATAGGACGCTGTAAATTAGGTTTTTCTTTAGGAAAAGAGACGAATTCATAAGGTTTCGGTGCAAGTTCCGGTGATGAACTCCCACCACTAGAACGGTTAGGTCTACTTGGTGGCTGAGGTCTTTGAGGACGATTACCAGTCATGTTTATTTTCCAACTGTGAGAGCAACAAAGTGTACCGTTGCCGTTTTTTTATCGATAAAATAGCGCTGGGCGATATCCAATTTTTTAGAGGGAAAACCTTTAGGAAAACGGGTTTCATTAGAAGAATATAAATGAGCATCTCGGTCTTGAGTCTGCCAATCTCCATCTATCTTTATAAAATCATAATCTTCATCTGCGATGCTTAAAAGTATAACTTCATAGCTATTTTTACTTAAAAGCAGAACTTCATAACTATCTTTGCATTTTTGTTTCCATCTCAGTTCATAACTATGATTGAACATTTGTCCCTCAATCATGGGAAAGTCAGTTTCTGTGGGTGCTAGTTCCCAATCTTTACTAACTTTATGAGTCCAGCGTAAGAAGTAATAGCTAGGTTGAGTTGCCAATTTTGTGATTAACTTTAGCAATTCAGGTACTGATAAAAGTTCTGTGCTAACACCAACAAAAGGATTCATCTTGACCCCACAAGTAGACTACTCCAAGACCTAACGCTTCGCTCAAATAAATCATTAACAGTACCTTCTCGCCAAGTTAGTTGCACACCAAAACCTAAATCCATTTCTTGTGCAGCAACAGGTGTATCTTGGTTATCTGGTTTTGGAAAACTATATAATTGTGCTTCTTCAGATTCTAAGAACTCTCCAACACCTAAGAGAAAAGTATGATTCCATTGTTTTTGACTACCAAAGGTGTGAATTTGTTTATCTCTTAATTCACAACCTGGATATTGCACCACGGCTTGATTTAATTTTACCTGCACAGTACCTAATCCGCGAGATTTTGCAAAACCTAAACCAAACCAGCCATCATCCAAGTCTCGCAACACTAAACCAATTAAACCTAATTGTGCCAAGGTGAAATTCTTCAGATGGATTTTGGTGTGAAATTCTCCAGCCGTGCAAACTTGATAATTAAAAGGCCCAACAGCTACAGAACCAAAGACTCTATCAATTGCTACGCCATTCCGTTCTTCAATTCTGAGAGTTTGAGATTTATCAGGATGTGCATCTTCAATTCTGACTCGGCTAGCAATGGAAGTATTGCCAAACATTTGGTCTGTAAAACTAGAGAGTTTGTAAATATCTGGTGCTGATTTTTTCTGGAGATAATCGTACTTATCACTCAACGGATCGTTAGCCCAAAGTATATCCGAATTATTTGGATCGCGTCTCTCTTTACCTACCGTTCTCACAATTCGTTCTGCATGGGCGCGGATTGCTCCCTTTAAACTGCTTCCTGGTAAATATATAGAACGTCCGCCGGCATGATAGGTTTCCACAAATTCCATATCAGGCTTAGTCGGATCGGCTCCTTCTTTGCCAGATTTAATTAGAATTGGCCCGTCAGGAATTAAAGTTAAATAAATCGTGCAATGATTTACAAATCTTTTATGCATAACTAAACTTTACTTTCTTGATAAAAATTTTGATGATTTAAGCAGCTACTAAATTATTTAGCTGCAATTCACACTGTTGAAAAATATAATTGACAGCAGCAAATAGTTTATCTAGCTCCTGAATAGTGTAGAATGTGACATTTCTCGTAAAGACTTCGCTTTCTAGCTTACCGAATTGCCAGCGATCGCCATTAGAAACAATACCAAAAATAATTATTTTTAATTCAGCATTCAGCCTTTGAGCAGCAATCATTTCTGCTAAACATTGCGCCCAGCCAGTTTCAAAGTTATCCTGTTTTGCTTCTACTAAGATGAAGTATGGCTTATCAAATACCACTTTTCCTAAAGGTGATTTTTTAGCCAAAATGTACTCAGGAAAACCTGATAATTTTTCATCATAATTCAATGAATGATGTCCCCATAAAATGAACTGGCTGCGGTAATGCTTCCAGACTTCTTTAAGGACTGGATAAATCAGATTTTCACAAATAGAAAATTCTGAGTTATCAACAACACCGTCCCGCATCATAGTTTCTAAATCTTCGCGGAAGTAGTCAGAGACATTAAACTCAGCTTCGCCTATGAAATTAGCTTCTGTGTAGAAAACCTGAAATGCTTTGAGGACTTCCCCGATGGTTTTGTAACTACTAAAAGCCATATTGACCTCCTCAAGATTTTTATGTTGCTTCAACTGTGGAATTATGAGTTACATTCTCTCTTAAATGAGTGATAAGAGCATTAGTCCAAGTCTGCTTAAACTCCTTACCGTCTTCATAACTCGATATATCATCAATTGTATTACTGCTGACTAATTCTTGTAGGTATGTCAGTAACTTTTCTGGGTCGTTGTTGACATCAAACCAGTGCATTTTGTCAATTTTTAGTTGAACCACACCCAAGCCACGCGATCGCCCCCCACCGAGAGGTATTTGTTCTGTCTCAAACTGGTGTAACCCAATCATCAACAGTCCCAATTCCCAAGGTTCTGCATTTTCTACCACAGCCTTAAACTCAAACTGTGTACTAGCAGGAACTACTTGGAAATCGTAGAGTTTTCCATCTGCGGCTGTTTCGGTGTCTCTGTCAATTGCTACACCGTCTCTTTCTTGATATTGTCCAAACCAAGTATCAGATAATACAGTTAAATCCCTGACTTGGAATTTACTAGCAATCCAGGGAGAACCGAATAAGCGAGAAATTAAGTCAGTTTCACTGATAATCTTGTCTGTGAGTATCTGATCTCTTTTTGCATTACGTTCTTCTTCTGGGTATTGCTTCAGTTCCTCTTCTACTTCTTCTTTGATGCCATTGCTACCATTAAGACGCTGGTTTGTGATTGACCATTCTGCTTCTATAGCAGGATTGGCTGCTAAATTAGGATTAATACCACGGAGGAAACTTTCTAGGCGCGATCGCAATGCTCCTTTAAAGCTAGAACCTGGTATTAATGGATTACCCAAAGCATCTTTAATGACAGGTAAATCAGAGCCGATAGGCTCACTTGAGCGACCTGCACTAATTCTTAACGCTGTGATTGTGGTAAGTTTACCTGTAATTTCTAGTCGATTTTTGAATGTGTAAAACATACTTTAATTATTTTTTGCAAATTTTTTTTGTAGATACAAAGCTATAGTATTTGTTTCTGCTTTAGTTCTTCCGGTTGTTTGAATACATAAACCTAATCCTTCATCCGTCCAAGTTAGAACAAACTCTACAACTCCATCATTAGTAGTTTGACGAATTGGGTTAGTACGTTTTGAGTTGAATGGAAGGGAATTAATAATTTTTTTTACATAGGGAGAACGACAGATTTCTTTAGCAAATGCCTGAAGAATATCTATGCCGTGATCTTTTCTCAAACTTATAGGCTTATGCTCTGGTTCCGTGTCATCTTCAGGAATTAAAGAAAGAATGCTATTTTCTTGTTTAGCAAATTGTAATCGGCAACGCTCATTAAATAATACTCCCATTGCTGAAAGACTAACTAAAGTTTTTTCACCATCAGCTTCCTCATCAATTAATGAATCAAGATAATTAATTTCTAATTTTTCTGCAATCTCTGACTTTTCAATTATTTGCTCACTTTCTAAATTGTCAAAAAGTAGATAATTATTTAGCCAAAAAGCTAGATCCAAGGCGATAGGTTGCGGAGGAAGTTCAATCACCTCTGAAAATTTTTCAAACAAATAGTAAACTGGGATTTCTAATGCTTGTCCAATCATCCCAGCAAATGATATCTGTGCTTTGTAGCCACCAGTTGCATTAATAGCAATTACTTCTGGAGTAAATTTTCTAACCTCATTACTAATTTCCCGTACAAGATTTTTTAACCCCTGCTGTTTAAAAGCTTTGACATCATCATCACGTAATCCTTTAAGGATGCGTACTTCTACTTTTTCAAAAGGCAAAGGATTACTTTTTTTATCATAATATAACTTCAGCAAACTCCCTGTGGTTTTCCCATCATCCGTATCTGAAACTAAAAATATTAAACGTATACGCTCCGCCAGTAAATTTTTATTACAGATGCTTGTAATTGAATTTATTTCTGCGCCACATATACGATCTGAGTTTCTATGCTCAAGCAGTGATAAAGCTAACTGATTCCAGTTCTTAGACTCAAATAATTGCTTAATTGAATCTTCTGCATACTTGAGATTATTGAATAGACTCGTACCCACTGTACAAATAAGCGTGTTTCTCATGGTTTTATACCTGAAATTTCAACAAAATAATTTTTCTCTTGGCATATAAGCAAGGTATTGTAATTATGCTGCACCATCCCGCTTGTATTTTAAATGACGTGCGCCATAGCCTAAATAGCGGCGAATCATTTCTATCCAAATCGGTTTAAAGTCTGTTTGACAACACTCGGCAATGATTTGAGCATTTTTCTTGATGTTGACATCAATATCTTCAATTATTTTTTCAGCTAGGGATTCTTTACCTCTTCCCCATTTTTTATCTCGTCCAACTTGATAACGGATAAAGTTTTTAATCACTTCTGCACTTTCAGTAGTATCAGATACACGCACTAAGTTACGAAATTGAGATTCTTCTAAATCACCATATTTTGTTTTATCTAAAGCATTCTGAATCCAGGTGACTAGATCATCTTCAGTCTGACGAATGTTTTTCTGAATTTCCAGTTCTTTATGTTGGTTTGATATCTCACTCATTTAGCATTATCCCGAAATACATTATGAAACTCATTGCAAATTTGTACTTGTCCGAAACCTTCAGAAGTGCGATCGCCTACTCCGTTCAGTTCCAATTTTTGAAGTTTATCAGTCCATTTTTTTTGGTTTTCTTTATTTGTACTAAATAAATACACAGCACCTCTATTTGTGACTAATTCTATATCTTTCATCAATCCCCAAGCAGAATTCCAACCAGAACGATAGTCATAGCTGCTATAGGCTACTTCCAATTTGATAAAATTATCTTTTTCTTCTTCATCGTTCAGTTGTGTAAATTCATCATCTAATTTTACAAATTCACACAACATTTTTGGAGAAATTACTGTAGTGCGTCGCCAATTCTCAGTGAGGATGGCATCAGCTTGCAGGTCTAGAGTAAAATAGGTGCGATTCTCTAATAGATTGTTTTCTGGTGTACCAAATACTGACCAGAGTTGCCAACGGATTTTAAGTTGTTGGTTGAATTGTTTAATTCTACTTTCAACATCTGTCAAGGTGCCCTCAATATTAGCTATGATTTCAACCTTACCCAAACCCCGCGAAGTCGCACCACCTAAACGAAATATCTGGAAATTTTGATTGATAAAATCTGTAAGAGATTGGGCTAAATCTGCATCCTTAACTAGAATATCACTGCGGTAAACCACAGGATGCCAATTTTGTCCTTGAGGAGTTTCTTGAAATGACTCATTTAAAACCTCAATACTATAAAGAATATCATCCTGAGATGTGGCTCGTTGGCGGTTGATTCCTACTCTTGTTAAGAAACGAGTACTATTAGAATGACTACGATATCTATATTCAGCTTTGCTATCGTCAGTTTTGCTATAAAAGCCACTGAATGGTTCTACTCTTCCCCGATCTTTGGGACAACTAGGATCATAGGGAAAGTTATATGCATCTGCATAGAAACGATCAATTAGAGTGTCAAAAACTCCGTTTTCTTTATCTTTGCTGATTTTAAAACCTGGATCTGTTTTAGAACTGACGGCTGTAGCTGGTAAGACCATAATCGCCTCATTCACAACTCTAGAAATCAGGTCAGGCTTACTTTTATTAGAATTGGACTCATCTGGGATTTTAGCTACTGCTGGATAAGCATTTTGAAAAATCGCAGGTTTATCACCTAAAAATAAGGCTTCAAAGTCGCCGCCACCTGTTACTAGATTTTGTTCTGCTATCCGTGGTGTTTGCTGGTTAGATAGTTGTAAGATTTGAGATGCGATCGCACCGCGAATCACTGAACCTGGAATATGATCTTCAGCCTCACTTACAGAACCGGGTTTTTTAGCTGCGATCGCTAATGGCGACAAAGCTGTAATCTTTAATTGAATCCGCTTCATGATTTCGCCTCCGGTATTAGCATCTCCCATGCTGAATCATCTTTTGACAGTTTTTCTAATCCTTTCCAACTCAGCCAACCCAACCCCGCAGATTTACTACCACCAAGGGCGTGGATATGCCGTAAACCTGCTAAAATCAAAGCCTTGGCAGATGCTGGAGAGTCTGGTAGTAAATGAATATTACCGAGAAATTCCAATTGATTATTTGGGGGGGAAGTCTCTAGAAGATATAGTTTTTTCTCTTCTGCGGTGCGACGACGACGGTTTATAGTTACACCAGGACGTATTACTTCTGGTAAATCCTCCTTTGATATCTCACAAATCAAGTCATCAACTATAATTCTTGATGGCAATATGGGATTACCAAATATCTGAGAAATTAAGCAGTGATAGCCTTTGTAACCATCTATTTGGTAGCAAGATTCAAATTGGCTACTTACTTGTTCTTGAGTTGGACATAGTGTTTCAGCTTTTGGCGATTCAAAGATTTCCCATCCTAAACCTCTCGCTAGCTTTTCGCATTCATGGCGCAATCTCCCCTTGAGTTGAGAAGCGGGAATGATCAATTGTCCTTTAGCATTGCGAACGATGGGTTTGTCTGCAAGTGAACCATCAGAACCACCTGCACCGACACACAAAGCACTATCAATTATTGCTGTGAGTGGAATAGTTGTTACTTGATTTTGGGGAAGGTTTTGTAAATAAATCATGATTGTAATGTTTGTTGCTTTGATTTTTTCAGAGAGGAATTATCCTGTACTTTGGCGATAAAGGGATATAAATCTACTAAATCTCGCCAGATAGTTTCGTAAGTGACTTTTTCCTCAATTTGATCTTTCCCCTCTTTCAAAGACATCCAAGGCGCAAGGTTGCCATGATTATTATTTTCTTTTGGTTTGCACCATGCATCTTCAAACTGTGTTTTCAGTAAATCCTGAGCTTTTTTGTCACTCAGGCGCACTCGAAAATAACGATAATTTAGTATAGCTGTTTGTTTACTCCGTTCTAGTAAACTGCGGATTTGGTAAAGTTGCGATCGCGGAAATTCTGCATCTTTTAAAGCTTTCACAGTTTCCAAAAGTCCACCGAGTTCATGCAGGGTATAAGGTGCAGCATACAACTTGAGTTTTTGCTGTCTGCTTCCAGATTTGGTTAATCCTTGAGTGCGAAACTCATTAATATTGGAAGAAATCATTGTTACAGATTTCATCACTAAAAAATCTACTGTACCCCCATAGTATTTATCTTTTTTCAGCTCTTTGACTCGTTTTTTAGCAGATTTTAGTAGCTGATTAGTAAGCTTTTCTGCATAGTAAATTGGTGTATCTTCAGCCGTAATCAATACTCCAGTTGACATACTTAACTTACATTGCTGTTTAGGAAAATTTTGTTCTTTCCTCTGATAACGATGCACTAAATTATGGTTGTAACTCTGCTTTAAGTGATAACACTCTCTTTTATTTAACAGTATTTTTTCAAATTCTTCACCAATGGTTTTAGCAATAGCTAATGCTTTATCTGCTGGTACAATCAGCATTACATCATCCCCACCAATTGTTAAAATCTCAAAAGGATGAATCCAGACTTCCCGATTACTATTTCTCTCAGCCTGTAAATCCGAGTTTAATTTATGCGGTTCTAGATGTTCTGTCAAGGCTGCATAAACTGATTTTTCTGTTGCTTCAAAAATATCTCGACTAAAATTTTGGTAATCTTCTGGATTTTTAATCTCTTTCTGGATGTATCCACCCATATTATTACCATCTGCATAGATATAAGCAACAAATCCTGGGCTAATACTAGCATCACCAATTTCTCGTACAGAAAGAGCTTCTTTTACTCGACTATAATGAAGATTTTCTGAGCGAATTTTACCATAATATTTATGTGGAGTTTCATACAAAAAATCCTCAAATTTTTTAACCCAAGTTTCAAGTGTTTCTTCACTAGGTTCCCACTCAAAACCTGCTTGTTTGTACCATTTTTTACAACTATTATCCCTTTTAGCTATTTGTCCTACCAATCGCTTACGCGCAGAAGCTTCTGAAAACCAAGGATCGCCAGGAAGCCCTTGAGTTGGATCATCGGCAGAAGTTTTAGCTTGTATGATAGCAGAACGGCGATCGCCTTCATCTCTCTTCAAATAAGGATGAGTTTCAAACATTGGCGGATAACGATGTAAAGGTCTATCAATCTTCGGTAAACTATTACCATTTCGCCGCTGATTAAATAGAGATGCTAGCCTCCCAGCTAATTCATTAAATCTTTTACGTTCTCGAAATGCTTGTTCTGGAGATGTATCAGGCTGTTCAAAGTAAGCTTTTATTAATGGATTTTCCAGATTATTAATATATTTATCTAGCCAAAATGTATCATCATCTATTTCATTTGGCAACAATCCAAAATTTATTTCTAGCAGTTTAAATTCAGCACCTACTGCACAAGAATTAGCAGTTAAAGTTTCTTCTGTATAGCGTTTTTCAATGGCATCAGCTAAATCATTTATAAAAGCAGTAGGGCAAAACGCTAGGATATTTCCCCCAGTGGAATAAATAACTAATTCTGGAATCAGTGCCTTTGAAAGTTCAGGAAAATTTTCTGCTTTATCTAACCACTCTTCCCTAATTTCTTTGCAGTAATTCTTGGCTCGTTGACACTGTTCATAATCTGGATGATTTTCGCAACTAAAGAATGCAGGCAAATCCACTAAATTAATCCGATCTAGTAAAGCTGAAGCACCACGAATATCTGGAAGTTTAGCGGCTTCAAATACATATTGTTTTATCTTAGTTGCACCACCATAAACTAAGCCAATTTGAGAATCCCACAGATGAGGATATTTCTCTGTGTACTGCTTTAGTTCCTCTAGTGTATTTGGAAATGGTAAATTCTGTAATTCTTGAACTTGTTTAACTAACGCCTGTACTTCTTTTGGAACTTCTTTCCCATCCTTCAAAGCTTGGCGCATTTGCTGTAATATTTCTAAATTATACTTAGGCGATCGCTCCTCTCCCCAAGCTAAACACCAAGCGATCGCAATCATCACAGAACTGGGATTTTCCATATTACCTGTTTCTATTTATACGAATTACTGGAATTACTCAACCCTGCCCAACTCTTGCACCATCGGATGTTCTGAAACATCCTCCCCACGCTGCAAACTATAAGCTGGGTGAAACAGAATCAATGCGTTCTACAACACCGTCATCATCGCCGTAGATACAGCCAATGATTTGCAAGTTGAGTTCCAAACAAAACTCCCGCCAAAGGGTAATTTGCGTAATATCTCTAAATAAAATTAACGCATAAGTAGCATTAAGATGCAATTAATTTATTTTTACAATCAATCTTGCCACCTAAATCAACCATATTCAGAGGCAAACACGCATTTTTAACTTGTATTACTTTTTGTTGAGCAAATTCTCAAGTAAATTTAGATTTATATTCATCTTTTAACTGTTACGCACTTTGAGCGCTAACTGTTGTATATAAACCCTTAATCAACTAAGTCACCCAGGCTATATGCTGGATTATGGGTAATACAAACAACGTACTTGCCTAACTTGGGGTCAAGAAATGCGATCGCACCGTAAAGATGCCCTACCTTATGTGCCAATACAAAGGCTACAGGCACAGACACTGGGCCATTAATCTTCAGTAATACTCCCCCTGCTAGCTCTCCTGTTTTGCTCATTTCATCCAGACGTGCCGCCGCATCTTTGACAATTTGATAGTTTTGTGCTGCTTCAGCAAATCCGATTTTTAACACCTCACCTTCAAAGGCGATTTTGTAAGTAGTCATTTTGTTTAACACCTCCACGAATGGCTCCATCATACAGGTGATTGGAAGTAGCCATTTCCAATTATGGTTTTATAGCTATTTTCAGGTAAATGAACCGCAAATAGACCGCACTTCGTGCCGCTACGCGAACGTAGGAGAGAGGCTTTGATTTTCTCCCCTTCCCTTGTAGGGAAGGGGCTGGGGGTTA
>CAZZZY010000022.1:0-19679 GCA_964658545.1 uncultured Acetobacteraceae bacterium
CATTGGGCATTGGAAATTGGGTAGTAAGATAACGACTCCTGTCTCCAGAGCAATTGAGCAATTCAAAACCCAAAATCCAAAATCGTTCGACCGACTTGTACTGATCCCTGCTATGCCCTGAGTCTGCCGTACTATTACGGAGAAGCAAGCTACGCGTAGCGTCCCCCAGGGAAGGGAGCTTGCCGTTCGCGCAACCTAAGAAGAGAAGTGTCGAAGTAGCGCTCACAACGAAGTCTAAAATCCAAAATCGTCCTGAGCTTCTGCTTTAATTAAGCTTTCTCGTAATTCAACCCAATCTATCTCAGAGACTGTTTGATTTGCGAATAAATGACCTTGTTGTAGGTGTAATAACCGAGTGCAAAACATCTGGGCAAGTTCCAGTTGGTGATTTACCATCAGAATCGTGGTTTGATGAGTTTGACTCAACTGGGTTAAGACTTGCATTACATGAGAAGTTGTACCAGCATCAAGGGCAGAGGTTGGCTCATCTAATAATAATATTTTAGGCTGGATGAGTAAGGCACGAGCGATCGCTACTAGTTGTCGTTGTCCAGCAGAAAGTTGCACCTCTGTTCGCCCCAACCATTCATTGGGAATGTGCAGTTGTTCTGTCCAGTCAGCAACTCGTTGCTGAATTGTCTGTTTGGGCAAACCACGCAAAACTAAAGGATAAGCCAAAGCTTGTTGAACTGTCATCCCCAGAAGTTTTGACTCTTGCAATACAAGTGTCACCATCTGGCGTAGCTGAATGGCAGGAATTTGGCGATATTCTTGATTTTCTAGATAGATTTTGCCACTAGTGGGTTCAATTAGGCGGTTGAGGAGGTGTAATAACGAACTTTTCCCAGCACCTACTGGGCCTACAATGGCAATGCGATCGCTCTGAAATACCTCTAAGGAAATATCCTGCAATATGGGATATCCCTGATGATTGCCTGGAATTTGGGTTTTCAGCTTTGTAAACAGATTAACTTGCTCTAGCCTGAGTGTTGCCTTATTCAAGGGGAGTGAGGAGATAGGGAGAAATAACCAATGCCCAATTTTAAGTTAATTGTGCAGTAGTTAAGGCTGTAGCGATCGCCCAGCCATCGACTAATAGTAACAGCAGTGTGAATCCCAGTAAAATCAAGTACATCCACGGCTGTGCTAAAGGGCGAACATCTGTGGTATCAATGCCTGTCTTTGCTTGGACAATTTGCACAAAACGGGCGAATCCAGCTACACGCATCGGTAGTAAATAAGCTTTCTCATCCTGGCTGAGGAAGTAATAAACTAGCCCTCCTTGACCAGTGGTGCGGGGTTTTAACTCTTTCACCTCTGACCAAGGTAAAAACCAGCCTTTACGAAAAAAGTGAGGTATCCAGGCGGGGTAAGTAACCTGAATTCCTTGGTCATCTACCATTACTTGTTCAGTTAATACAGCGTACAAGGCAACTAAGCCGATGCTAATCCCTATCCACAATAATATTGGAGGTACCGGTGCAGCTGTTACCTGCGATAAGAAGGGTAATGGAACTGTGAGTGCGATGTATAGACTCAACAAAGTTATCCGAATCAAAGGAGACAGACGAAAAACGGAAGCTGAGATATTGGCTGAGTTTACTGTCACGGCTCAATTACAATGCTTTTCTTCATTGTAGGGTAGGTCTATGTCTTAGCTGGACTTAACAATTCGTAATTCGTAATTACGGTAAATACTTTTGGACTACAATCCAACCAGTCAGGGATACCCAGGTAAATCCTATAAACAGAATAATATTTACGCCAATGTGTAAAGGTCTAGCCCAAGGTCTTCTGGCACTAATTTGCGTGGCACTGAAAGCAGACAGTAGAACTAATGCTACCACTATCAATCCAGCGACCAAGTGTGACGAGTGACCTAAAGAACCAAAGTGCCCTAAAGTGCCAACAATCCCGATCGCTAGCAAGAGTAGCACTAAACTTACCATACTGATACCCATTAAATAGTGGAGCGATCGCACCCCTTGATTTCCGCCCATAAATGACGTAATAAAAGGAAATTGCTGCGAAGTTCTCGCCCGAAACATCCAAACGCCGGTGATTGCTAACATCAGATATGCCAGCAGGGATAACCCCATCGACCAGGCCGCTATTTTCCACAACCAAAGAAATGAAGGCAGATTCATAAGATTGATTGTAGATGGAGATGAGGGAGATGGGGGAGTGGGGGAAGGATAACCAATGCCCCATGCCCCATGCCCAATATATAAAAAAGGGCTGCTAAATTTAGCAACCCTAAAATTAAGTAAAATTGTTTTTTTAATCAACCGATGCTAAACCAAGGATTTGTAAGGGTTTTGTAGTATCTCCGATTTTTGTATTAATTTGCTGCACCAATGATTTGGTATTAATAGGGCCTTTTCCATCTGATGAGTCTGTATCAAACTCATAAGTACTGGTTTCTTCGAGCATCAGGCGATCGCACGGAATCTTATCGGATAAAATTGCACTTGCCATCATTCCTGTGTGAATCTCTAATTGAGCTTTTCGCGGAGCTTCAAAAATTAAACGTTGTCCAGGGAAAACAACCCTTTCAAAGTACCAGTTGGGAATATTACAGATGCGAGCTACCTGTATTTTGCTCGTGGCATTAATGTAGCAGCAGAGAATTTTTCCTGATTGCTCAGGTGGTAGAGGATCTAATATTTGAGCCATAACTGCTGAGGAGCTTTACGCCACAATTTTACATTACACTAGCCAAGCCTAACATCACTGATCCCCAGTTGCTGTAACTGTGAATACCAACTGAGTGTTTGTAGATTATTTCTCTCTGAAGATATATTTTTAGTTGTGAAAGTTTTGTAATTATTTATGCCTTTTTCGGAATCGTACACTATACATAAAAGTTTTTGATATTTTTTTCTGGTATCAAAACTTTAATTCTCTTAAGGCTGATCAGACCACGATCTCCTTGCTTTTCGCCTAGCGAGCAAGTTATTTTTGTTGTTTCATCTATCCCACGATTAATCGGCTGGGATCATCGCTTAATGAATAAACTCAATGTTATGGTAAAGCTATATGAGAAATATCTTCATAAAGCCTATCTATAGATTCTATGTATGTTTTATGCACAGCAATTTTAGCTTTCCCCACAGCTGCTAACATTATCCTCCCTAGCAGCAATCATCTAAAATGTCAAGTAGGATTGTGATAAATAAAGCCAAGCCAAACAAGCACATACTTTAAAACTGGATGTTTTTCTCGCTTTCTCCAAAATATTGGCAAGATGGAAGTCAAAACACAAATGATGGAAAATCGAATTCTTTACGTTCGCCTTCCTTGTAACCCCATCTTTCCTATTGGGGTTGTCTACCTGAGCGATCATGTCCACAAGCAGTTTCCTAATATTGAACAGCGCATCTTTGACTTAGGAACAGTGCCACCTTTAGATTACACTTCTGCATTGGATCGCTGTATCGATGAATTTAAACCGACACTACTAGTATTTTCTTGGCGGGATATTCAAATTTATGCCCCAGTTGGCGGACGTGGTGGTAATCCCCTGCAAAACGCCTTTGAATTTTACTACGCTAAGAATCCTTTATTGAAACTACGTGGCGGATTCGGCGGTTTAAGAATCTTCATCGCTTACTATGTAGAGTTATGGCGAAACCAGGGCTTAATCAAACGCGGTTTAAAACGTGCCCAAAAATACAATTCTAATGCCCGTGTAGTTGTCGGTGGTGGTGCAGTCAGCGTATTTTACGAACAATTGGGTAAAAGCTTACCCCAAGGGGCAATTATTTCTGTGGGTGAAGGCGAAACCCTCCTGGAAAAGCTTTTAAGCGGTAGAGATTTTCGGGATGAGCGCTGTTATGTTGTGGGAGAAACTCAACCACGGAAACGGCTGATTCACGAACAACCCACTCCACTAGAAAAAACAGCTTGTAACTATGACTATATCGAAAGCATCTGGCCAGAATTTAACTATTACCTGCAAGAAGAAGACTTTTATATAGGTGTACAAACCAAGCGTGGTTGTCCCCACAACTGTTGTTATTGCGTCTATACAGTTGTCGAAGGGAAACAAGTACGCATTAACCCAGCAGATGAAGTAGTTGCTGAGATGCGCCAATTATACGATCGCGGCATTCGCAACTTCTGGTTTACCGATGCCCAATTTATCCCCGCCCGAAAATTTATCGACGATGCCATAGAACTATTGCAAAAAATCGTCGATTCTGGTATGACAGATATCCACTGGGCAGCATATATCAGAGCCGACAATTTGACACCCGAATTGTGTGACTTGATGGCGAAAACTGGGATGAACTACTTTGAAATTGGGATTACCAGTGGTTCTCAAGAACTCGTGCGGAAAATGCGGATGGGGTACAACCTGCGAACCGTCTTGCAAAACTGCCGTGACTTAAAAGCAGCTGGTTTCAACGACTTAGTTTCCGTCAACTACTCCTTTAACGTAATTGACGAACGTCCCGAAACCATCCGCCAAACCATCGCTTACCACCGTGAACTAGAACGGATTTTTGGTGCTGATAAAGTCGAACCTGCCATTTTCTTTATTGGACTGCAACCCCATACCCATTTAGAAGAATACGCTTTCAAAGAAGGCATCCTCAAACCAGGGTATGATCCAATGAGTTTGATGCCGTGGACAGCCAAAAAACTCCTTTGGAATCCCGAACCCCTTGGTTCATTCTTCGGTGAAGTCTGCTTGCAAGCTTGGCAACAAAATCCCAACGATTTCGGACGCGAAGTCATGAAAATCTTAGAAGAAAAACTAGGTTGTGCCGATTTAGAAGCAGCACTTTCAGCACCAATAGAGATAAAAGAAAAACAGTTAGCAGGTGTATCCTAGAAAACACGAATTCTGAATTTCTTCCCCTCTCTTCCTCTGTGTCACGCCAGTTGCTTCTCCCTTGGCGTTAGCCTCTCCCTTTGGGAGAAGGGGAGACGCTACGCGTAGCAAGATCCCCGCAGGGAAGTCGGGAAACCCGCCCAACGCACTGGCTTCTCTGCGCCTCTGTGGTTCGTTTTCATAAAATCCCAAACCCATGTTAGAAGGTTCAATCCTACAACAGTTAGAAACAGCCCATCGCCATACCACCAGGCCAATTCGATTCGGTGTTTACTACAAAAATACCCTAGTTGCCCTGTGCCACGCTCTAGAAGACCATATCTTAACCGACGACGGTACACCCTTAGTCATCACAGCCTTTCAACAGGGGAAATGGTATCTCCAAGAAGCTGAACGATATGCAGACATCGCCCAGCGCAGCCGCCAAATTGCCATCATGGCCGCCTCGGAATCCGGCTTTGGAGAACATCCCACCAGCCAGCTACCCAATGTAGACTTAGTGGCATTAGATCCAGTTGATGCAGTGGCGCAGGAGTGGCACTTAATTATTTTATCGCCTAAATACACAGCAATGGTAATTTGTCAAGAGTTATCAGAGGCTGATTATGGCAGCACTGGCGTACCGACATCAGACTTAGAGCGGAAATTCTATGGTTTATGGACATTTGAGCCAGAGTTAGTGCAAGAGACAGTAGAAATAGCGATCGCTCACATCAGAAAATACAACCCAGAACTGGCAGAAAAACTCACAGCCGATAAAGAACAAATTGTACCGTCAATGGCCAGATCGGAAAATTTAGGTGCAGTTGTCTCCCGTGTAGTAGATTACCTCCAGATTGGGCAAGATAATTTATCCATCCCAACAGCGCTTCAGAAACAAACCCTAGATCGTAACTTGGTTTCTAACGAAATCCAAGCCTTTTTGCGAATGGCGCAACTGATGGATATGGCAGATGTCAACAATCCAATGGCAGCTGCGGAAGTAGTAGTTCTTGCGGAAGCGATCGCCCAACTTTTGGATCTTCCTGCATGGCAAATTAAAAGATTGCGCTTGGCGGCTTTGTTACATCGCATAGATCCATTACAGAAAGCAGAAAGCGTTCTCACTGGTGGTATATCCACACGCTATCAAGAAGATGCCCCCAGTTCTCCCTTAACTTGTCCCTTAGTACCAGGGGCGCAAGTATTGCGAACTATGCCAAGATTACGAGCAGTGGCCCAAATTATCACTCACCAAAGCGAGTGGTGGAATGGCACAGGGGAACCAGCAGGTTTAGCTGGAGATGAAATTCCCCTAGAGTCGAGGATTTTGGCATTATTGGCAGACTTTCAGTGGCGAGTCAATCAGCGAAAATTGTCAAATCAAAGTCGGGAACAGATATTTACTCAAGCTTTAGATGAGTGCAAACAGCAACAATCTAACCGCTTTGACCCTAAACTTGTAGATACCCTAACTTTGTTAGTTATGGGTTTACAACAGGGACTCGACTTACCCATCATGACCCCCAAATTCAGCGCCGGAATCTGGATACTTGATTCCCAATGGGATAGCCACAGCAAGATAAGTGAGCAGATTGGTAGTTACTTTACATGAATATTGAAGGCATTAGATTAGGAAAACTCAAGCAACTTTCAGGGGCAAATTTAGAAGACGAGGAACTCTCCCGACTGGATTTAAGCCGGATTAATCTTGCTGGCGCTAACCTTGTTGGCACTAATTTCGCTGCTTCCAAACTTGAAGGTGGGCATTTGGAGGGGGCAAATTTGATGGGGGCGAATCTCCAAGAAACTGACTTGCGGGCGAATTTGATGGGAGCAAACCTGATGCAAGCAGATTTAACGGGCGCTGACTTGCGGGGTAGCAATTTGCGTGGTGCTAACTTGATGGGAGCAAGACTCAGTGATGTGTCATTGGTGGGTGCTTTCTTAAGTGGTGCCAATTTAATGAATGTGAACTTGCAAGGCGTTGACTTGCGGGGTGCTGATTTGCGCGGTGCAAACCTGACAGGGGCAAATCTCAAAGGTGTAGATTTGAGTCGCGCCGATTTGCGAGGGACTTTGTTGAGTGAAGCAAATCTTGAAGAAGCCGACTTAAGAGGGGCGAATTTGGCAGGGGCAAATTTAACGGGAGCGAATTTACTCTGTGCAGAGTTAGAAGGTGCAAATTTGAGCGGCGTTAATTTGGATAAAGCGTGTTTGGTGGGTACAGTTGTGGAGGCTGCGTTTTGAATAGGGTTAATTTATGCAAACTGCGATGAATAATAGACAATTGATGCTATCTGCTAAATACTAGACCATCTCAAAGTAGCCAATTTTCTACGCTTAGACCAGGTACGCGCCCAAATTCACGAACATTTGCTGTAACAAGCGTCAGGTTAAAAGCTAGGGTATGGGCAGCAATCAGTAAGTCATTAGGGCCGATGGGTCTTCCTGTTTGCTCTAGGTGTGTACGAATTACCGCATAGTGCTGAACCACAGGAGGCGACAGCGACAAAATAGGTAACACTTCAAGGATGCTTTCTAGTTGCTGAAGAAGACGGAGAGAGCCGCTTTTAGCTGCACCAAATCGCAGTTCGCACACTACAATAATGCTGGTACAAATGCAGTTTTCCTCCACGGCTGCGAGTCGCTGAAACACCAAACCTTGAGGATGTTTTACCAAATCTGAAATGATGTTAGTGTCTAGCAGGTATTGATAAGTCATTGGACAGGATTAAAGCACAATATCATCGAGTGGCAGTAACCCTTCATCTACGTCAGGAAAATCTTCTGTAATGTCTTCCAAAGTTGTAAGCAGTGAAAGTAGAGAACCGAAAGAAATGGGTTCAATGATTAATCGATTACCTTCTTTGCGTAACAAAACTTCAGTGCTGGATAGAGCAAATTCATTAGGAATATTTAGGACTTGATATTGCCCATCCCGTAAGAGGTAAACATGGCATGAGTTTGGCATCAAGCAATCTCCTTAGTATTGTTCTTTTGTGGGTTCTACGAGTCAGGAGTGTGTATATAAGCCAACGCTTATCTTAGGGACTTCCAAGAAATAAATTATCCAAATAAACGAACCACAGAGACACAGAGAACACAGAGAAAGGAGAAATAGAGAGGGTTTTTGGGTCAGTTTTGGGATATTTTTTTATTTGGAAGTCCCTGATCAGAGAGGCGATCGCTCAGTTCGCCCCCGTATCCACAAAGCTAGTACACTCATTAACAACACCCCCATCACTCCTTGCAGAGGATTATTATTCACACCAGTTACCCAATCAGGAACTTGACCAGAATATTTCACTAATTCCCCAACATTAATAATGTAATAGCCCCAGACTAAACCACCATGCAGACCAATTGGTAAGCCCAAGCGTCCCCTCCGCCAGCGCTTTCCCCATACCTGCGTTAATCCCAGCAGTACTAAAGCTGGAAATTGCGGCAGTGTATGAATAATTGCCTCCAAGGGTTTAATAAAGTGCAATGTAGCAAACGCAGTTGCATCTGTCCACAGTGCCACACGCGGACTGTAATCTCTTTGTAATTCATCTAGTAACCAGCCTCGGAATAACAATTCCTCAGCAAATCCAACACCCAAGCCAACAAGTAAACCCTCTAAAATTACTTTCAGCAACAAAACTTTCGGTTGTTGCCACACCAACCAACCCAATAAACTTTCTACCCCAAAAAGTATGAGAATATTAATTATCCCTATAGCCAAGCCGCGCAGTAAATCTACACCGTTTTGTCGTGTGAATTCTAAGCCATAATGTCGTAGAATTTGCGGCTGCTGGTAGACATATTTACCCCATAGTCTCAAAAGAAAAATAAACACTGCATATAACAATACCAATGTCAATATACTTTCTAGGTTTGAATCATGGACTAGCAAGTATATTGGTGTAGCCAATGGCAACCATAGCAGCCCTAAAGTCAAAATAAAACAACCCAGCCTAATGGGGGCAGGGCGTTCAGCTAAACGGACAAGGGTTTTTTTCATACTAAGTGAGTCACCAATCACTAGTCAATATTCTAAATTTCGACCAATGACCAATGACTATTCATCAGGTTCAATCGTGCTACTTAAACCGTGACTTATCAATGTTTCACAATAGAACTCAGCGTGTTCCAGAGCGCAGGTAATGACTAAAGCTAGCCCGTTAGTATGGGCTTCCATCATGATGCTAACAGCCTGGGGTTGGGTAAGGCTCGGCACAGTGGCTATTAGTGAGCGCACAACATGCTCCATAGAGTTGTAGTCATCGTTATGGAGCAAAACGCGATACCGAGGCGCAAGCTTACGGGTTGTGGAAGGCTTTTCAATAGTTTCAACTGACACGGCTCTTTGCTCTTTTCTTGTTGATTCACTACAACAAAGTGTCTGTGTAGCGATCGCTTAACACTTATTTACCTATTCTATAGTATTTCTGTTCAGATACTATGCTATAAAAACCGCTCTACTTGGTTTTGCGTAGCCACTTATGAGGCGGATGCCTTAGACATAGTTACCGTGAGAGTGTTACCCTGATCTTACAGAAACTTCCTTAAACTTAGCGCATTTTCATTTTTAAGATTAAGGAAGTTGCAAAATAATCCTTGCCCCCGCCCAAACTGCATAATGATGGACATTAGCCTAGATTTTCTTCAACCAGGACAAATTGTGTCTTTAGAGCATGGCGACAGGAATCTGTATGCAGAAGTGATTCAATTTGTAGCTTCCCGCCAGTTGTGCTGGGTGCGTCCTTTATTAATGGTTACTTTGATTCAAGAATCGCCGCCGCTAATTACCGATTTGCGAGATGCGTCTGACTTGCTTTGGCCTGCGAATTTATTTCACCCAGCTTTAGACACAGAAGTAATTACCTTCTTGAGCCAAGTTTTAGCAAAAGAACCAAAAACTGAACCGGACTCAGCTACCAAGCTGCAACTCAATCAGTTTATTCACCAGCTTTGGCAAACGTACCAAGATAGCACTAAGTATTGACGCTCTCAGCAGTAGCGGAATTTTTTCTAGGCGTTTAGCGAACTGATGGCGATTTCCTCCGAATGCACAATGTAGAGGGTCTTTAGCACACTTTATGCCACATTAGCATTTAAATAGTCTACCTCACAGAAATATACAAGCAATAATATTGGGCTTGTTATCCTCCTTGCCTTTACTAAAACTTGTTTTACCTACTGGTAATTTTGATTGCATCAGTCTATTAGAAATATCCTAAGCTAGGAACTAACTTAATTCTACCAGCATCCATCTCCGACATTAATAATTCCAGAGCTTCGTAGTCAACGTCAGAAATGTAACCCAGTTCCGTCAGTTCTGAGTTGATTTCATTTTCTATCTCAGGAGTTAGTTTTTTAATGTCAAGAGCTTTTTCTACCAATTTACGAATAGCGTACTTAGTTCTCATAAGTAATAATCCAACTGTATATGATACTAATTATCCCAGATAACTCTAAGTATAAAGAGTGATCCAAATACTAACTTACTAGTGACATAGATCACGTTTATTTAGTTAAATAGATAATTTACGACTGTGTACAACTTTCCCCAAACCTAACCCCCAACCCCTTCCCTACTAGCCTTGGAGAGCAAGAATTACCTTGTGGGGGAGAGAAATGGCAGCGGGGTTCTAAGAATATGCACATTGTGTTAATTTGCTACGACTCTGTAGTATGACATCAGCAACGCGAAAGTAGGAGATTTAACTTACCGTTAAGACTTAGCTAAATTAGCTTGAGTTATATACTAAGCAAGTTTTCTCAGCATAGTTACTGATGATTTGTTTGCTTTATAGCTGTCTATGTTGATTGTTTTTGAACTGGGATAAAAAAAAAGTATATATAAACACATTTGAACCTGGAACTATAACAATCTTTAAACAGAGATACTAAAGAAATAAAGATTCAGCAAAGACAACTAAGACATATGGTCGATGCAACAGAATAGAGTTTATGTTCAAATAATCCTTAGCTTGACGCTTCAACAATTCTCAATAGGATGTAACTATGCAAGCAGTGCTTAACTATCCCAAGATTGCAGTCATTCGCCCCCAAGGGTGTTTGAATGCTGCAAACGCCTTGGAATTTGAACGAGATATGACCACAGCGTTGGCACAAAATGGTATTTCCATCTTGGTAGTAGACCTCGCAGCAGTAGAATCGTTAGACAGCGCTGGTTTGATGGCATTATTATCTACACACAAGCTAGCTCTTAGTTTAGAACGGGGTTTACAACTTTGCGCTGTGGCTCCGTCAATTAGAATTATTTTTGAACTAACGCAACTCGACAGCGTATTTGAAATCTTGGATGGTGAAGTTGAGTTAGGTGCAACATAACTCATAATTTTCTGTATGTAAAAGCACAAAAATTCGGTTAATAAGTGGATTTTATGTAAAGGAGTTATAAGTTACAACGATAAACTCTGTTAGAAGACCTAATTCAATGCTAATGTTAGGGTTGATTAGCTGTAATTAAGGTAGCTAGAAGATAGCACAGTGGCTGTTGCAGTTGAAAAATTAATAACATCGGATATTTTAAAACCAGGGCGTTACCTTGGTAATGAGCGTTTAGCAGTACATAAAGCTTGGGATAAGGCAGCAATCCGCTGGGTCTTAACCTACCCAGAAGTATATGAAGTCGGTGCATCCAATTTAGGGCACATTATCCTATACAACATCTTGAATGCCCAACCGCGTCAATTGTGCGATCGCGCCTACCTCCCAGGAAAAGACCTGGCAGCCAAACTCCGCGAAACTGATACGCCATTGTTTGCGGTAGAGTCAAAGCGATCGCTCACAGAATTCGACATTTTAGGCTTTAGCCTCAGTTACGAACTGGGTGCAACGAATATCCTAGAAATGTTGGATTTAGCTGGAATTCCCTTGACGTGGAGAGAAAGGCAAAAAGCAGGGGGAGAAATTACGAATCTCCAATCCCAGTTTCCGTTGATTTTTGCTGGTGGGCAAACAGCAACATCAAATCCTGAGCCTTACGCTGACTTTTTCGACTTTATCGCCCTTGGAGATGGAGAGGAACTGCTGCCAGAAATTGGTTTGGTATTGGAATTCGGCAAACAAGCAGGATTGAGTCGGGAAGATATATTACTGGATTTGGCACAAATACCAGGCGTATATGTTCCCCAGTTTTACGACATGGCAGAGGATGGCTCAGTTCATCCTCGTCGCCCTGACGTACCAAAACGAATTCTGCGACGGGTTGCAACTCCTATACCAGCATATTCTATTGGCTTAGTTCCCTACGTAGAAACGGTACATGACCGCTTGACCATTGAGATTCGGCGCGGTTGCACTCGTGGCTGTCGCTTCTGTCAACCAGGAATGCTAACTCGGCCAGCCCGGGATGTAGAACCCGATCAGGTTGTAGAAGCAATTGAACAGGGAATGCGGGCAACTGGTTACAATGAGTTTTCCCTACTATCTCTGAGTTGTTCTGATTATTTGTCCCTACCAGCAGTGGGGATGGAAATCAAAAATCGCTTAAAAAATGAAAACATTTCTCTGACTCTACCAAGCCAACGGGTAGACAGATTCGATGAGAATATTGCCAATATCCTTGGAGGTACACGGCAAGGTGGACTAACTTTTGCTCCAGAAGCTGGAACTCAGCGGATGCGAGACATCGTAAATAAGGGGTTAACCAATGAAGAATTGTTGCGGGGAGTGAAAACCGCTTGGGAGCAAGGCTGGGATAAAATCAAGTTGTATTTTATGATTGGCTTGCCGGGTGAGACGGATGTTGATGTTTTGGGTATAGCGGAAACAGTCAACTGGCTACAGCGAGAATGTCGGGGCAAAGGCAGAAAACCCCTAAACTTTAACCTGACGATTTCTAACTTTACGCCCAAGCCCCATACACCATTCCAATGGCACTCAGTTTCTACCTCTGAATTTAAACGCAAACAAAACCTGTTACGGCAAGAATTCCGCCGGATGAAGGGAATGAAGGTAAATTTTACCGATGTCCGCATTTCGGCAATGGAAGATTTTGTGGGACGGGGCGATCGCAATTTGAGCAAAGTAGTCCGCCGCGCCTGGGAATTGGGTGCAGGGATGGATTCCTGGTATGAAAATTTAGGTCAAGCTTTTAGCGCTTGGGGAGATGCGATCGCTCAAGCCGATCTAGATTGGAAATATCGCCAAGTAGAAAATGGCGAATGGAATTTGTTTCCCGCACAAGATCAAAACAGATCGGAAGATGCGGAAAATACCCCACTCCCCACTCCCCACTCCCTCGATACTCCCCTCCCTTGGGATCATATTGATACCGGAATTGACAAAGAGTGGCTCAAAGAAGACTTGCAACGTGCCCTAGAAGCTGCAATTGTCCCCGACTGCTCTTTTGAAGGTTGTTCTCACTGTGGCGTATGTGGCACCGACTTTGGCCATAATGTCGTGATTCAACCACCTCCGATCCCAAAATTCGCTGGCGATTTTGTCCCCAACACAACTAAGGCGCAAAGACTGCGAGTTTGGTTTGGGAAACAGGGTAATATGGCTTTGGTAAGCCACCTAGATTTAATTCGTCTGTTTGACCGAGTTATGCGGCGAGCAGCCTTACCTGTTGCTTTCACTGGTGGGTTTCATCCAATGCCGCGAATTTCTGTAGCAACTGCTTTGGCTTTAGGGGCTACTAGTAGTGGTGAAATTGCGGATTTCGAGTTAACCGTACCAGTAGACATCGATACTTTTCGAGAACAGTTGGTTCGGGAAATGCCCACAGACATACCTATATATAATGTGGAGCAGATAGATTTAAAAACTCCGGCAGCTACCCAACTGCTAGAAACCGCAGAATATTTAATTACCGTAGCAGCACTTGAAGAAACAACACCTATACAATGGCAAAACTGGATTGATACCATCAAAGTCAAAGATGAGCTTTGGTACGAGCATACAACAAAGTCAGGCAAGAGCCAGTTAATAAATCTGCGCGATCGCTTATTTGAACTGGAATTAGTAGAAACCCACAAAGGCGTTGCAGAATCTATATCTGTTATCCGTTATGTAGGTAGCTATCGCCAAGATGGTTTTCTATTGCGTCCTGAACAAATCCTGTTTATGCTAGGGATAGTGGCTAGCGGAGAATTGCAACTCCTGCACATCCACCGCAATCGGCTAATTTTAGCGGTATAATCCCTGTAGGGCAGCTTGCTAGTAGTTGTCCTAATATGATATATCGTCGGAATTGATTTTTAGCAAGGTTGCGTTAGAATGGGGTCAAGAGAAATTTTCTGGCGCTGCATTGAATTAGCTGGTTCACTACCCTGGTGTTCAGGGGGCGAAAGCAAAGATATTAGAGTGCAACTTCTAGGATTTTATCCCAGACAAACTGAGGCAGATTAAAGAACACACACTCTCTCTATAGCTACCTTGTGAACCAGTAACTAACAGCAGGCTAGGTTAGCTTCTTTAAATCCATACTTTTTCAACAACTGCTGAATGTCTAATCCCCAGTATTGCCCAAGAGCTAGTGCATTACTCTTCTAGAGTTGTTCGCCCTTGGTGTTACCGTAGGGTAAATAACTGCTGTAGATTAAGCCGATTTGCAGACGTTCACCAGACGCGTAAAGCGCGGCTTAAAAGTAGGGTAGCAACTGGTGTTGCTGAGTATAACCCTAAAGAATAAATCCAGGGAATGGAAAATAGAAATAGTTTCTTTTTCTTAACGACTTCAGTAGGTTACTCTCAAAAAAAGCATTTTGAGTTAAAAACTCACTCAGGATGCAGAACTTTCAACTCAGAACTCTCTTTATTGAGAGTATTGCATCACAAATCAACCACGGACAGTTGATTTAATTGCTTAAACATGCAGCCGTTCTGGAATAATCCGCCGTGAAAACGCTCTTAAGAGCGCCAATAGCTATTTAACTTAGAACATCAGGTTTGCGATTTTGATCATCAGTAGCGCCTTTTGAGGGTTGCAAGGGCAACAAAGGTATAACAAACAAACCTCCAGACCTATTGGTGCTGACAATTTTTGAGGAAATTGAATGCCAAAACAAATTATCATCGCGGAGCAGCACCAAATTGCTGCTGTCTTTTCTGAAGATCAAATACAGGAACTCGTTGTTGCTACCGGTCATCACCAAATAGGTGATATCTACTTAGGAGTAGTAGAAAACGTATTACCTGGGATAGATGCGGCTTTTGTGAATATTGGCGACCCAGAACGTAACGGTTTTATTCACGTCACCGACCTGGGGCCATTGAAGTTAAAACGTACCGCCGCAGCCATTACAGAACTATTAGCACCACAGCAGAAAGTTTTGGTGCAAGTGATGAAAGAGCCAACGGGGACAAAAGGGCCCAGGCTTACGGGTAATATTACCTTACCCGGACGATACGTAGTACTGATGCCCTATGGTAGGGGCGTAAATTTATCCCGACGAATCAAAAGCGAAAGTGAACGCAACCGCTTGCGGGCACTAGCGATTTTGGTCAAACCGGCGGGAATGGGTTTGCTCGTGCGTACAGAAGCCGAAGGCAAACCAGAAGAAGCGATTATGGAAGATTTGGAGTTGCTGCAAAAGCAATGGGAAGCGATCCAACAAGAAGCGCATTCTACCCGGGCCCCAGCCCTGCTCAACCGAGACGATGACTTCATTCAGCGCGTATTGCGGGATATGTACGGCGCGGATGTCAATCGGATTGTCGTAGATTCTAGTACTGGCTTGAAGCGCGTGAAGCAGTACTTGCAGAATTGGAGTGGAGGACAAACACCACAAGGATTGTTAATTGACCATCACCGCGATCGCTCCCCAATTTTAGAGTATTTCCGCATCACTGCTGCGATTAGAGAAGCCCTTAAACCCAGAGTAGACCTACCTTCTGGCGGTTACATCATCATCGAGCCGACGGAGGCACTAACCGTAATCGATGTTAACTCAGGTTCCTTCACGCGATCGGCAACAGCCAGAGAAACAGTTTTGTGGACAAACTGCGAAGCTGCAACAGAAATTGCTCGCCAGTTGCGTCTGCGGAATATCGCCGGGGTAATCGTGGTTGATTTTATTGATATGGAATCCCGACGTGACCAACTGCAAGTTCTCGAACACTTTAATAAAGGACTCAAAGCAGACAAAGCTCGTCCCCAGATTGCTCAACTTACCGAACTGGGTTTAGTAGAACTGACCCGCAAACGTCAGGGGCAAAACATTTATGAATTGTTTGGTGAAACTTGTCCCACCTGTGGCGGTTTAGGACATACTGTGCGTCTGCCTGGAGAAATCGAAAACCGATTACCAATACCAGCAGAAACACCAGAGCGTGAGCGTTTTGTATCCTTACCTCACCGAGAACCACGTCAGCCCGTGGCCCGCGTCTCGGAACCACGAGAAACCTATGATGGATTTGGGGATGCGTTTGACGGCGACCTAGAATCAAGTAACCTAAATCTGATCAATCATCCTAGTTATCAAGAACTTAATGATAATAAGCGTCGCACCCGCACTCGTCGCAGTCGAATTGGCATCAATGGGTTAAACGGGAAAGATGAATCTCGGGTTATTGCCAATCCACTAGCTTTTGTCCACGAGTCAGATTTAGACCTTGATGTAGAACCAGAACTAGGAGTTGCACCAGAAATTCCCTCACCCACTCTTAGTAAACCAGGTTGGAGTGAAAGAGGAGAGCGGACTGTAGACCGGACTGTAGAGCGCACTAAAGTTATCAAGGCAGAACCAGTTAAACCAGTGGTAGAACCACCGGAGATTAGAACTGTAGAAATGAGTCTCCAGGAACAGGATATGTTTGCCCTGATGGGAATATCTCCCTTGGTGAAGTTAGAGCAAGAGGTTAAAAATACCAAGTCTGTGATTATTAACGTGATTCAGCCAGGTCAAGTGCGAACAACTCCAACTGAATCCATCTCAGAATTACCTATTGTCCAAAAAGTAACACCTGAAGTAATTGCAACCAAGTTACCAATACCAAAAGTTATTGAGCCAGAACAAAAATCTTTAATAGAAGAAACAACTGAACCATCTGAGTTGACAGCGAATCCTTTGGAAAGCTTGTCTGCAAAAGCTTCCGTCAACGCGATCGCTGATGAAAGTGATGCCAACAGCGCCGCCACTGCTAGCCGTCGCCGCCGTCGTCGTTCTTCAGCGATCGAGGATAATTAATTTGCTTTATGGTAGAAACATCGCCAAGACCCTTGGAACAATCCAATTGGCTGGAGTTTTCTACCTTGTCAGGAATTCCAGGATTGGTTGCAGGTGTGGATGAAGTAGGGCGAGGCGCTCTATTTGGCCCGGTGGTGGCGGCAGCAGTGATCCTACCAGTTCATGCTTTGCCAATACTGATAGCAGCTAAAATTAAAGACAGTAAAAAGTTGTCTAGTTCTCGTAGAACTCAGCTAGCACAGCAAATTTGTGGACTGGCTATAGACTGGAAAATTGGATTTGCTTCTACTGCCGAAATTGACAAGATAAATATTTTGCAAGCGACACTATTAGCAATGAAGCGCGCTGTACTGAAGTTAAAGGTACAGCCTGCACTCTGTTTGATTGATGGCAATCAGTCAATCAAAGACTTGCTATTGCCACAACAAACGATAGTTAAGGGAGACGAGCGATCGCTCGCTATTGCCTCTGCTAGTATTGTTGCCAAGGTTTGGCGTGACGATCTGATACTGCGTCTAGGATTGAAATACCCCATGTACAACCTAGAGCGTAATAAGGGTTATGGTAGCCAAAAGCATTTGCTGGGTCTGCAACAATACGGCCCATCACCCCTACATCGTCAGTCTTTTCGTCCTTGCCAAATCAAAGTACTAAATGCTGAGTGATGAAATTATTACTCAGCATTCAGGATTGGCAATTCAGTATTGTCACCTTCAAGTCCTCTATCTTTAGTTTGTGATATCACCCAGTAGCGATAATCAGCCAAAAGTTGATTTAATAACCGTTGCTTGACCGACAACAGCACGCTTTTGAGCAAACTATTACCAGTAGCTTCTAAAATCGGCTTAGGAGTAAAGGAAAATGGCGGCGGGAAATCCACCAGCACTTCTAAATCAGCCCTTCCTTGGAGGCGAGTACCAGTGCTAAACTCTTTGGGAGACAAATGCCCTTTTAAATTAAGGGCAAAGCGCTGGTTAATATACTCGAAACCCAGAATTTCACAGCCTAGCGATCGCAAATAAATTATTCCATTTGATTCTGCCCAAACTCTCATGTCTACAGTCGGTTGAATACTCAATGACATAAAAGTGAGCGGGCGCATTTTCAAGCGAAATACTTCTTCAGAAAGTTGCTGAGTCCTGGTGTTGTCAGCCAAAGCCTTAACCAGACGTTGAGGCTGACGTAAGTAGTGCTGAATGGGAATAGGCTGCTCTGGAACAGCGATTTCAACCGATTGGGAGGCAGTAAACCGGGTAGCCATGAGCGAATAAAAATATCTGTCTCTTAATTTTAATATTTTTTAACAACTTAAAATCTGATTATTAGAAAAGGGCTAAGTACAGCTTTGCGTAAAATCGTGGCGAATTGAGGGTTAGATTTTAAACGCATAGGCGCTTCTCTACGAGACGCTACGCGAACGCCTTCCCGCAGGGTAGGGGCGCAGAGGCACGTAGAGAATTCGCTACGAACTACTGATTTTAATAATTTAATAATTTGTTTTTCTAGATGCATATTTCGGTCTATTCGTTTAGTGCGTAAATTTTAGAGATGGCAGTTTTTCCTAAGAGTAAATATTGGATATATTTTTCAAACCCAAAATATTATAAGCTCTTTTTACACATTAAACTCGCAACTCCAGGTTAAAGGCATGACTCTATCGATCGCACATTTAGGGCCTCCCGGCACTTACACAGAACAAGCAGCTGTTCTTTATGTCAACTGGTTGACTAAAAATACGGGAGTTGCAGCTACTTTATGTCCCTATCCCACCATCTCGCAGTCACTGCACGCCGTTGCTAATAGTCAAGCTGACCTGGCTGTTGTGCCAGTGGAAAATTCTATTGAAGGGAGTGTTACCACAACACTAGATACACTCTGGCAGTTAGACAGTTTGCGAATTCAGTTAGCTTTAGTATTACCGATTGTTCATACCTTAATTTCTTGTGCGTCTAGCTTGGATAAGATTAAAACTGTTTACTCTCACCCCCAAGCTTTGGCACAATGTCAAGGATGGTTAGAGCGCTTTCTCCCGACTGTACAACTAATTCCAAGCAATTCTAATACTGAAGCACTACACCGATTGGAGCAAGAGACAACAACGGCAGCGATCGCTTCTAGTAGAGCAGCTCAACTCTACAACCTACCCATACTTGCCACTGGTATTAACGACTATCCAGAAAACTGTACTCGTTTTTGGGTAGTCAGTCAGGGTGAGGCGGACGCTAGATACCAAACATCAACAACACCTACCAGTCATACGTCGCTTGCTTTTAGTATGCCTGCCAACACGCCCGGAGCATTAGTCAAACCTTTACAAATATTTGCTCAACTAGGAATTAACCTCAGTCGTATTGAATCTCGTCCGACGAAGCGATCGCTAGGCGAATACTTGTTTTTTATGGATTTAGAAGCAGATGCCAAGGAAGCACAAATGCAATCTGCTTTAGCAGAATTAACTATCCACACAGAGATATTAAAAATTATTGGCGCTTACAATGTTTTGCCGATCAGCGCTGTTACTTAAGAAGTTAGGAGTTAGGAGTTTGGAGTTATCAGTTAGGGAATATAAATTATTTTTTATTATTTCTTCCTCACTCCTTACTTCTCACCGAACAAGGCAAAAGTAAAAAGTAAAAAGGCACTCATAAAGAAAAATAAAAATGGTTTGAAGCCCCTAAATTTATTTATGGAATAAAATAAAAACATTTATT
>CAZZZY010000023.1:0-19638 GCA_964658545.1 uncultured Acetobacteraceae bacterium
CTAAATTCCGTCAGCGATCGCGGTGGAAGTTTGAGACTGTAATCAAGATAGCTTGGTTTTCCATCTGGAGTTTTGGCTCCAAAAGAAATTTTCTGGCTTTTATGGCGTTTTTCGCCTTCTTGAATAAAGACCATAACATCAGGGAAGAAGCGCACGGTTACTTTAACAAAATCTAATTTTCCCTGTCGCTCTAAACTTTGTTCTTCTTGTTTACCTAAATATAACCCCCAGCCATTCTCCAGTAGTTGATGTGCGACTTGGAGGCTTTGCCATTGTTCTGTTGAATCCCGTCCTTTAGAGTCAAGCAACTTAAAGTGTTCGGTAAACCTATCCAACCTTGAGATAGCTAAATGTCCATTCTGACAATCTTCATGCAATAGATACCAAGCTATATCTGAATAGATAAGTTGTAAAGGGTAAATATTTAAAAACTCAGTAATACCTTTTTGATAAGCATTACGACTGCGGTAAATTTCTATTGCCTGGCCCCGAATAATAGCGCTTTCTAGCTGTTCTAGTTTTTCAAAAAGGGTGCCGCGATACTTACTATCAGCCATCATTTCTTGCGGGTCAGTGTAAATAATTGCTCGATTGATTTGCGCCCGCACTGGATAGGCAAATTGGTCTGCTAAGTTCAGTCCCCGCAATCGTCGCATCAATATTTGATAAATTTTGTTAACTTGCGGATCTTGTTGATATTTTGCTTGATTTTTCTATCAAAAATTGGCAAAATGGAAGCTATATTCAGCGATACGTACCCTGTAATGAAGCGCAGAAAGAACGTTGGCGCAATCCAAGCCGCGAAAGTATCAAAAATGAAGATATATTGCACTTACCCACAGGTGAATATCTCTGGTTTGAAGACCAAAATTTTTATGAATTAGAGCCAGATTTAGCTATTTTAGCCATGTTCTACCAGGACAAACAAATGGAATGTCCTTTAAAAATAATTTGGGATGAACGTCCAGGAAAGTTAAATTTGCAAGGTGTCTATCTTCCCAGTACCTATGCACGGTGGTTATGGCATATTTCTGAGCCTGGAGAAGAATACAGAACTCGAAATTTTCAATCAAAAAACTGGCCATTTGTAAAAGAAGCATTTAAACGTTTAGGAGCTAAATTAGTATGACTAAATATCTAGATCCAATCGCAGCAGTTGAACAACCCCGTGCAGACTTTATTCGCTATTTACTTACAGCTTACCCCCTACGTGACCCCCATCTCCGCTACGGTTTTAAGCAATTATTAGAGCAACCTGGAAACCTTTGGCAACATCCTTACCTCGAAGGTTCTCAGCCGTATAAATCAAGTCTTAGTATCAATGATTTGGTCGAACAAGGGGTTTTACACCCTGATATGGCAACACTATTTATACCTAGTAGCCGTCGGTTGTACGAACATCAAGAAAAAGCTATCCGCGCAGTTGTGGAACAACAGCAAAATATAGTCGTTGCAACTGGTACAGGTTCGGGAAAAACTGAGTGTTTCCTGACACCCATGCTCGATATGCTGCTGAAAGAAGGAGATAATTTATCGATCGCTGGAGTGCGGGTGCTAATTTTATACCCGATGAACGCTCTGGTAAATGACCAAGTTAAACGTCTGCGGCAATTATTATGTCGCCAAAAGACGACAACCAAAACTAAATTTGGATTCTACACCAGTCGCACCGAAAAAGACAGAGGTAAAGCAATAGAGTCATTAAGAGAAGAATTTGCAGCTTACGATCCAGAGGAACTGCGGCAATTATTTACCTCGGCTGAAATAGAATCTATAAAAGATGAGGAATTAATTGATAAAGCTATTGAAAAAACTAGCCAAGTGCAATTACTCTCAAGAGAAGAAATGTGGGAAGCACCACCCCATATTTTAATTACCAACTACTCCATGCTGGAGCATATGTTGATTCGACCCAAGGAGCGAGAAAAAATTTTTGAGGCTTCAGTAAATACTTTCAAAATGTTAGTAGTAGATGAAGCTCACACCTATGATGGTGCTAAGGGTAGTGAAGTTTCCATGCTGTTGGAGCGTTTTAAAGCTTCCGTAGGTGTGGAACAAAAAGGTAAAATTCGCTGCATCGCTACCAGTGCCAGCTTAGGAGATGCTTCGGTTGATGATAAAGTTATCGCATTTGCAGGAGAGTTTTTTGGTGAAACTTTTAGTCAAGTAATTCGCGGTCAGCGTCTCAATGCCAAAGACCGATTAGGCAAACCTTATACTCTACCTGTTGCACTTACTAATGAGGAAATTATACAATATTTAAGTATTATCGAATTACCACAACAAGGTTCTCCAATTAGTTCCTGGTTTGACCCACTGAGCGCTATTGTACCCGAACAACAACTAAAAATAGCTGAGTCGCAAGCTGATAGCGATATCCACAAATTCCTCTGGTTTGCTCTCAAGGGACATCCCTTAATACATCGACTGATTAACATACTTTGTCGCGAACCTAAACCTTGGGAAGAAATAGTTCGCTCTACAGAATTATGGGGTGTAAATCTGCCAATTAAATTAGATGGTAGCGTTGATGATACAGATGCAGAAGTTGCACTAGCTCATTTGCTGCAAATAGGTACTCTCGCTCGTGCAAATCCAGATGATTTACCTTTACTTCCTGTAAGATTGCATCTTTTATTTCGCAGTTTAGAGGGACTTTATGCCTGTATTAATCCCAAATGTTCGGGAGCAGCGCACGACCCAATTTATTCAGACCGTGAAGTACGGTATGGGCAACTTTATTTGAATGAGAAAAAAACCTGTGAATGCTGTGGTTCGCCTGTATTAGAATTGGGCAGTTGTTCTCAATGCGGTCAGGGTTATGTATTTACTCAACGTCAAGATTCGGGAGAACTAGAATCTCTACCCAGATCAATTCAAGCATTAAAGGATAATACCAAGATTTACACTTTGACTTCTGGCAATTTAGACAGTGTAACAGAAGAAGAGGAAATGGGTGAAGATGAAGAGGAACAAGAATCAACAATACTAAAAACTTTTAAATTTGAACTTCAGAAGCATGGCTGGATTGGTAAACTTTCAGATGAAGCGTTTACAAACAAAGTAACACCAGAAAATGAATTTATTTTAGCATGGCATCGCAAAAAAAATGACGGAGATGAAGGCGGTTGTTATTTAAACAAATGTGCTGCTTGTGGTGCTGGAACTGGGCGCACTACTCTAGCAATTAATCGATTTGTGACTTATACAGATGGCCCATTAGAGGCGATGCTTGATAGTCTATTTGAACTACTACCAGAAACAGAAAAGACTGATAAAAACTCTTCAAAGCGGAAAATACTTACCTTTTCCGATGGTCGTCAAGATGCAGCCTTTTTTGCCTCTGACTATCAACGTACCCATACCGAAATGCTATACCGCCAGATGCTTTGGCAAGCATTTAACCAGGTAAAAAATACTGAAGGTATTACATCTGTTAATCAAGTAATTCACCAACTGAAAGCAGATTTTTTAGAATTTTATATTCCTCACCCTGACCGAAAATCTGATGTAAATTATAAAAGCTACCGTCCTAACGATCCAGAAGAGGAACCTAAAGATAGAAAAAATAAAATAGATGCGGAAGATTTAGCTCAGAAACGAGCTAAGGAAATATTAGTTAAGGAATTTGCTCTTTATTTTAACCGTCGTTTAACCTTAGAAGCATTTGCATTGTTAACTTGTCATATAGAATTGGAGAAGCATTTAATAGAGTCAGTTGCTGGTAAATTTGAAATCAGCAATGATGAGGCGCAGATTTTCTTGACAGTTATTACTGACATCATCCGTCGCACAGGAATTGTTAGCATTGAAGGCTCATCCAGCTACTTTCAAGAAACCGGAGGCGATGGTCGCCGTCCCGAAATGATAGATGCTCAGGGTAAGTCTAAAAATTACCTATTTCTAGAAAAATCAGATGATGACACAAAAAAATATAAAGACTCTCCCTCTTTTATGCCTTGGAAACAAGGAAAGGTGAGAAAACCACCAAATCGCTTGGGTTGGTACTTCTTACAAATATTTGGCGAAGAGGAACTTCCTAGTAAAGAAGATTTTATATGGCTTTTCCGACAACTTCAAGACTTTGGCTTACTTGTTTCAGCTAAAAAGGGATTTCAACTCAACTGGGGACTGTTAAATATTTTTGAGACGCGGCAAGATTGGTATAAATGTAATTGCTGCCAGCAGATTTTTCATGTTCCAAGTTTATCAAAAATCACTCTTGGAAAACTTAGCGTTCAAAGATGTTCAGCTTATAAATGTGGTGGTACTCTTGAGTCTTATACACCTGAAAAAATTGAACAAACCTCTGCCGAACATTACCAGCAGTATTTAATTAAACAACGCTTACCCTTGCCACTGCGATCGCAAGAACATACAGCACAGCTAGGTGTTGCGGAACTAGAAAAACGCGAAAATCGTTTTCGCCAAGGTCGCATCAATATGCTCAGTTGTTCGACAACCTTAGAAATGGGTGTAGATATTGGTGAGTTGCAAGCGGTGGTTCTTCGCAATTTCCCTCCCCATGTTAGCAACTACCAGCAACGAGCCGGACGCGCTGGACGACGCACAGATGGTGTAGCTATTACTTTAATGTACGGTCAACGTCGTCCCCACGACCGCTTTTATTTTGAGCAACCAAAAGAGCTAATTGCTGGTAGCAATCAAATCCCCAAGCTTGATTCTGCTAACTTCCAAATACAGCAGCGTCACATTCATGCTGAGTTACTAGCTGCATTTTTACGAGAAAACTGGAATCTCAGTGCAGAAGAAATAAAAATAGCAGAGTTTTTGGATTTACCACTAGAAAATCCTGCTTCCTCTGAAAATTTCACTCCTGCTGCTGAAGCCAAGATTTGTAAGTTACAACAATGGCTAAATAGCGATGAAGCAGCACAGCTAGCCATGCAGTGGCTAACTCGGTTAGGTAGCTTTGAAAGTCAAGCAGCTATAGTGCTGAGAGGCTTTAAAGATGGGATTGAAGATTTTCAAGAGCAGCAACTTCAAGATTGGAATAGTTTAGCGGAAGATATGCTTGAACTACGAAACCGCATTACCGATCCATCTGAAACAAAAAATTTAGAGAAAATAGCCAGACTTATTGCTGGGACACAGCGCGAACTTAATAAAATTGGCTCTCGTCGCCTACACAACGAACTAGCGCAAGCCAGTATCCTACCAATTTATGGTTTTCCTATTGACGTAGTTCGCCTTTTGACCGGGGAAAGCAATGAGTATAATTCGGCACAAGGAAAACATCGACTAGAACGCGATCGCCGACTTGCTCTTGGTGAATATGCTCCAGACCAAGAAATAATAGTAGATGACCGAATGTACAAAAGTGTTGGCATTCTCAAACCAACAGAATTAGAACAAAAGTTCTATTGGGTTTGCCAAAATTGCAATCATTTTTTAGATGCTAATACGGGAGATGAACTAGTAGAATCCTGTCCCGTCTGCGGTGATGAGCCATCCTCACCTGCGGCTAAAAAAATGAAACTTTACAAGGTTCCCAAAGCATTTACAACTGATTGGGAAAAGCTTCCAGAAGTCACCCCCTATATCAAACCGCAGCGTCAACCAGTATCTCAGATTTTCTTAATAAATGATGGGGATTTATCAGAAACCTTACCACCACAATTGGGTTTGTATACTCTTACTGTTAGCAAAGGTGGAAATTTCTTTTTAGCTAATCAAGGTTCCTATGGAAAAGACAAAGGGTTTGATAGAAAAGGATTTGCAATTTGTAATACCTGTGGACGCGATTTATTACCCAAAGGAGAACCGAAAAAAAGCAGAGGTAAAAAAGGAGCCAATAAAAACTCTGCAACTAGCCAACAATCATCGCAAATTCCTCATACTCATCCCAGAACAGGAAAACCATGTTCTGGCCGCTATACATTGATGCATTTGGGACATGAATTTTGTAGCGATTTGCTAAAAATTGTCTTTGATTCCAAAACTGAACCTACACCCCTGTTCGGCGAAGACGGAGAACGCGAAGATGACGGCGAAATTTTTACCAATACAAAAAATCGCAACCGAGGTTTAGAATTTTGGCGTTCTCTCACCTATGCATTGTTAGCAGCAGCAGCCCAAGTAATTGACGTACCGCGTACAGAATTAGATGGGCTGTTTACGCCTCGTTCGGACAAACGCGCTAACATTATTATTTATGACAATGTGCCTGGAGGGGCAGGATACAGCCGTCGCGTTGCCGAACGCTTTGATGAAGTTTTAAAGATAGCATTAAAAATAGTTTCATCATGCAACTGTGCAACTAGTTGTTATGACTGTTTGCAAACTTACTCAAATCAGCCATTTCACAACCAATTTAACCGTCATTTAGTGACAGATTTTCTTAGACCGATAGTTGAGCAAGTCAGTCCGGATGAAGAATTACAAAAATTTGCTCCCAACTCTAACAGAATAAGTTTGTCTCTCATCGCAGATATCTTACCAGCAATTTGCCGAGCAGCTGCACCAGATACTTTAATTTATTTACCCAAACTAACCGATGAGTTTGGTTTAAATAAAGGTTCAAATTTGCCTTGGTTAAATCTGCTTACAGATGCAGTTTACTCTATGAGACCGATTAATAAGCCACTTGAATTAATAGTAAACCATTTGCCAGACCTCAATACACTTTCAGATGCTTCTTTAGACCAACGAAATCACCTCAAGGTTTGGCGAAAACGCTTACAACAGTTGATAGACCAAGGTTTAATAAAACTTTACCAGGTTTGTGCTGAAAATTTTCCTGAAAATTTACATCAGGATGTCCCAACTCTCTGTTTCAATAGCAACCAAAGTAATCGTATTGCACTGTCATTGCAGCAATTCTCAAATAATGAACCACCAACATGGTTTCAAACCCGAAGCCCAGAAGGTGTTAAAACAGTTTTTAGTCGGTTAGAAACATTACGTCAACAAGCAAGACTTGTTCAAGCATCTGAGTTAGAAGACCTAAACACTACCGTAATCTTCTTAAACCCCTCTGAGAAGGAATGGCACGGTGACTTCAGCATGTCAGAACTTAGAAATAAACTGAGATTAGAGGCTGCTTTTTCTCGCCATTGATTCGTTGGGGCGACCTACACTTCAACCTTCTGTTAGGCAGCTTAACGAATGCCACTGCCACTTTTGGGTGCGTCAGGGAATTGTTGAATGGTGCGCTGATTCTGGGCAGGAATGAACTTTATGGTATCGTGTAACAGAAAAATCTGCTCCCTACTTACTTCTTCATGGTGAGAAACCTGCTTAACTCCAGCTTCTAATGTGCTTTAGCTGTTGAGTTAGAAAATCTTTCACGGGATGAGGATACGGAAACAACTATTGGGCGATGGTTGGGCTATCTTCTGCAAATTGGTTCCGGTATACCGCCTGAACGTGTTAGTGGTCTTGTATGGCGAGAACTCAGACACGACAAAAGTTTAGAAGCGTTCCGGGCTACGCTCGCAAGATTATTTAGTCAATCACGTTATCGGCTTCGCGCTGTTCGGTACGCTCTTGGCGCAAGTCTTTCTCTACCCAGGACAGATTTACTTTCACAGCTACAAGCAAATGTACTTGCAAAACGCATAACTCTGCTCATTGGTCCATCCGGTTCGGGAAAATCTGCGCTTTGTAAGCTCGGTATGCAAACTTGCTTTCAGGATCGTACTTGCTTGTTTCTTCATGCGTCTGACATTATTTCCTTTACAGAAACCCCAAACTCCATATCCAGTCGAGAAACAAGGCGTTTTGATGAACTTATCGCCGCCCAATTAATTGAGAAACCCGTCATCATCATAGATGACCTGGATGATGTTGATGACCAAAGCTTTGATTCTGTACTTAACCTACTACAAAATGTTTTGGCTGGCGAGACATCAACTGATGTGCGTTTTGTTCTCGTGGCGCATTTAGATGCAGAACGCAGCGTTTATGACAAAATTGTTGCTCGGTTTGGCACACAACTTTCAATTGATATTGTTAGGCTTCCCCAACTACCTATTAAAGAACTTCAGTCATCTAATGTTCTACCTGACGAAGTTGCGAACCTTGTTCAACGTGCTAATGAGTTTGGACCTGCCTTAAACCTGAAGCTTCTGGACTGGCTGATTAGTAGTGTGCAGAGAGATGGTATAAATGCGTCAACTTTTAAAAATGATTTAGACCTGCTTACTTGGTTTTGGTGCTATCACGTAGGTAATGGTTGTGAGGTAACTAATGAAGGTCAAGTTTTAATTAATACTTCATTATCTTTAGCAGAGCAATTTACCCCTGATTTATCTCTCCATAATTCTCCTGTTGATAGCAAAATCTTGTATGCACTTGTGAGGCGGGACTGTCTTCGAGTTGTGGAGGGACGGATAGCTGTTACCCATCGCTTTGTAGGAGACTGTGCAAGGTTTCGGTATCTTTTGGAAAATCGCCGTCAACTAGAGGTGAGTGATCTGGCGACGAGACTCAGAAATCCTCTTTGGTCTCAGCCAATGCGCTGGTTTGCCTTGTACCTTACTATGGAGCCGGAAGAGACTGAAACATGGCAAGAATTGCTTCAAGAAGCATTAGAAGGTAATCATTTACAGCTACTTGACCTACTGCTTGATGGTGTAATTTTAAGCAGCAAGCCTTGCTCTGTTCTTCAAGTTTCTTTGGGGGATGAGCTTCCATTTTTAATTGAACGTCTTCTCTCTCGCCTTTTTGCGATCGCAACATTTCCCAATCCTTATCTTGCAGAAACTTCCCAGTCTATGTCCGCAGCAGTAAGGCTGGCTGCACAGGAGAGTATAACGGGTATTCCAAAACCACATCTTTGGAAACCTGTTTGGCGTTGGCTCATATCTCAAAACCAAGAGGCTGTAGTCGAGGAATCTGGTTTAGTCTTCAAAGCAGCTGAAGCTTGGCTTAACTGGGGAATATTTGCAGAAAAATTTCCACTTCGGGTTGAGGTCGCAGAGTTTATCCTTGATTTGGCACAGAAAGTATTATTGCCTGACCCCAGCCCGCAAGAACGGGTTGTGCAAGAACAGTTTGTTAGCCCAAGCGAGCTTGCCGAGCTTGCAAAGCTAAAACATAGAGAACTATTACCCAAAAAATCTACGCGGAAGAAACGTTACTACTTAGGTGATTTCTCAACAAATGCTTTTGCATGTATAGTTTTTGCGCTAAGGATAGTTCCGAAACGCTCAGTATGGCTTTTAAGGGCTTTGTCAGGGCGAGAAATCACTCCTGCAACAAGATTAGAACCCACCGAAACTTCTCTCTTCCTTACTAGACCTGGTACAGGTGTGCTTGAACCTGCTCATCCAAGAGGTCCACTAGGTCGAGTCGATCACCAGTTCCGCAAATTCATGCTTCAGCAAGACGGACTGTATCTTAATTGTATTGTTCGTGTAAATCCACAACTCGGCGCTGAGTTACTTTTGGCACTAACAATTTCGCCACCTGGTTATCGTTATGAATTTGATAACGATTCTGATATTTTTAGCGATGATTTAGGAACAGATGGTTCTGACGATACCGATGTCTGTACATTCAAATTTTTGCCGCTTCTTTCTCTCTTCAAAATCAGTGAACCTTTAGCAGTTGATGTGGTTGCAACGCTTTGTAATGTAGCTACAGATTATTGGCATGAACATCGGTGGACAAATAACCAACTAGAAGGTATGCCACAGACTGATACTGATGGTGTAAATCTGCTTATTGGCAATAACAGAAAACGCTTTAAAGGCGGTCGTCATGCCTTGTACTGGCATCGTAATTACCCATTTTCGCCAAGAATCCTTGCTTGTTTTTTAATGACCTTAGAAGGCTGGCTATACAGTCGTCCAACTAAAGCAGAACTTGAACACTCCGTATCAATTATCTTTGAACGTGCTAATACTGTTGCAATACTAGGGGTACTGATTTCACTTGCAAAATGTGACCCTAGACTACTGAGTGATGCACTGTTACCCCTAGCAACGTCACTACAATTACTTCTGTGGCAAGAGTTTGAACAAATTGACCAGGGACAAGATTTTGGCTTTGATAGTACTCCTTATGTTTTACGGAGTTTATCAGAACAAGAGGGTCAGGAACTTCTGGACTTTCATCGTCTTTCTTATCGAAAAATCCCTCTTCTTGATATTATGCTTCAAATGTGGCTAGAAGGGTCAATTCTCCTAGACACAACATCTCAAATTTTGCAAGATTGGGATAATTACCAAATTGCTTTAATTCCAGATGAAAATCGCTTTCGTGTGTTAAAAATCCGAGCTTGGTTTGACCATAATAACTGGTTATTAGAAGATGATGTGCATGGAAATCGAAACTTTCGTTTCATCGGAGATATACCCGAAAATGCCGAAGTTGACCTTCAAGCAGAATCTGCACTATGGAATCTTAAGCGTCTCAAAAATGTGATGGATTGTCGGCATATATTAGATGGAAAGTTACAAAAAAGTCAAGAATTACATCGGCAAGTGATTGCATTTTTAAAAAATCAAGAACAGCTTAATTCTCTACAAGAGCGTCTTGACGAAAAAGATTTCTTAGATGTAATTTGGGCAGCAATCGCAATCATTTTAGAATCACCACCCGATACTTTAGAAGGAGAGCTGGAGGCTGAACTTAATTATCTTGCTGATAATCTTTCAAATACTCCCATACGTTTAGATCATTTCAGCCGTTGTCAGTATTATGACTTAGACGCAGGAGCCTTCATTGCCCATGTTGCTCCAAAGTTGCTGCGGATGCTTAACTCTGAAAGTTCTCTTCGGGCAGGAGTCTTCCGTTGCCTTATCGGTGTACGCAATCGCAGTACATCTGCTTTTATGCGTTCATGGATAAAAGAACATGGGCTTGCTAATTCACTGACACGAGAACTTATTAATCTTACGCCTCTAATAGCCCGCCTTATTGCCCTGAGTTATGCGTTCTCATACACTAATGTAATCCAAAAAGCTATAGCTCCGGATGGATCTTATATAGTGCCACGTCCTGAAGTTATTGATCAAGCAATAAGTAATCGAGAATATCGTGAAATTGAGGAAGCTTGGTCTATCTTACAAAATGATTTTGTTGAAAGAAAAATTCTTGAAAAATCTATTATTGATTTTTATGTATGGACTCCAGAAATACTTATTCAACCTATTCAAAAACGACATCGTTGGTTAGATAATGGCTTTGATTGGGAGTTTTTAGCAGCAGCACTAATCCCTGTACTAGAAGCACAACCAGATAGTGTAATAGCTCAGAATTTAGTTGATTCATTACGTGAGCAAGTAATTTTTGCTTTGCTTCATGAGAGGGAGATTATTTATACCAAAGACCAAGCTGCTAAAGAAAAAAATAGGTCTAATTCCGTAAAGATAAAACTTTATGAAGCTCAATCCAAGCTTTTAGATTTAATTGTAATATTGAATTATAGAGGTGTCGTTAATTCAATTGATACAATTATTGATATTTTAAAAATTGTGGATATTGTAGATTGTGATATTTTGCACCATATTGCACATACACTTATAAGACATGATTTACGTATTTTAAGTGATTCTATTCTTGAGGGTGATTATCCAAATTTAATTGACGAATCATTCAAAACATATACAGCGTTTACCATTGCAGAATACCTCTTTGAGCTTAGAAATCAACAAGAGTCGGATTTACGAATCATTGGTAATATCAGGGATGTTTGGGAAGAATTAATTAAACTGTTATCAGAGGAGTTCCAAGAGAATAATGAAAATGCAACTAATTTAGACATAAGGCTTACGGAGTTCTTCGAGCGATTCCAAGATGCATTACTTCCTGATTGGTGCCTGAGAAGAAAATTGTATCAAGTTGGTAAAACAACAAGTTACAGACAGTTCCGACGTGTACTGTTCAAATCGCTTATTCAACAGCAGAAACTGTTACCTAATAGTAAAAATGATGAAAGTGAACTTTTAGTTCAAGTTCTTGCTGAACTTTGGGATTCAGATAAAAACTGGATTATAAATAGACAACCTCGACTTAATGGGCTGAAAACATTACTTGGGCAATTACAAGAAATTGATGCGGTAGGTGCGAGAAGGCTAGCAGATTTAATAGCAGATTTTTTAGCATATCCATCTGGCTGAAAAATTATTCAGTCTGTTTAACTGTTGATTCCACAGTACCAGAACCAACCTAACTTAATTATTCGGTTTGAAAGTACATATAGTTGATGAGGCGCTGGCGATGCTTCTGGAGATATTTTTCAAAATTCAGAATTCCTTATCAGTCATAAAAGTTATCTATTCTAAAATCACGCCAAATCTCAGAAACTTGCCAGCCTGAGTTGCCAACAGATTGGACTAAAGGATTATCACGCACTGAAATATAGTCAGCTTCTTGATAATTTATATCCAGTATGGGATTTGTTTCATTTATTGACTCTTTAATATCAACAGTATTGCTTGGAAAATTTGGCTGTTCTAAATCTTCTTTTATTTCAGATTTTTTCGGGGTGGTTTTTTCAATTATTTTGATGAGTTGGATATCAATTTTCGATTTTTAACTGTAATAATTGACAAAAGATTTGTCTCTCATATCAAATCAAGAAAAGTGCAATAACAATAAATAATAATATAGTCTTTTCTGAATACTCAGAGAAATCACCAAAAACTTTTTGTAAAGTCTGGTGCTGAAATTTGATAAGCAAATCTAGAATACAACAAACTCAGCGACTATTTTTCTCGCATTCATACACTTGAATATCTAGCAAGCAGGTCACTAGCCATTTTTTCATGTTTCTCAATCAGTTCAGGGGGCGAGATAAACTGAGCATTGCCCATGAAGCGACAAACCCAGTAGCAAAATTCATTAAGTGAACGCTGTGGTAGTTTCACGCTGTATTCTATGTACATTGGTCTACCATTTATTGCTTTTGGCCCTTTTTTAATTTCCTGGGTAGGATGTCGCTTCTCGCCCTCTAAAATGAATGCCATAACATCTGGGAAGAATCGAACAATCACCTCTACAAGTTTTATCTGTCCTTGACGTTCCAAACATTGATCTTCCTCTGTACCCAATGATAATCCCCAACCAGCTTCCAGTAATTGGTGAGCAACCTTTAGACTTTCCCTTTGAAGCTGAGAACCCCGGTATTTCATATCTAAAATTCGGAAATGGTCACTCAAACGATCCAACCTAGATAAGGCTAAATGTCCATTCTGCAAGTCTTCATGCAGGAGATACCAAGCAATGTCAGAGTAAACGAGTTGCAGAGGATAGACCTGAATCTTGTGCGTATTGCCAGGTTGATAAGGATTACGACACCGAAATAGTTCGATCGCCTGTCCTTGTATAATTGCCACTTGCAGCGCATCTAGTTTGTCGTACACAGTGCCCCGATATTTACTCAGAGCCATCATTTCTTCTGGATCGGTGTAGACAATTGTGCGATCTAAATGAGTTCTCACTGGATAAAATAACTCATTTGACAGATGTAGTCCCCGTAAACGGCGTTCTAATCGCTGATAAATTTGTCTAATCTGTGGATCTTCTTGATATTCAGCCTGAGAGTGCAGTGCATTCAGTGCTACTTGTAACTCTTCTCGGCCCAATGCTCCCATCCCTAGATAATAGCCCCAACGATACCTGGATTTATTGAGAATTTTCCACTGTCTCAACATCGTTAAATCTTTACGTATGGTGGGCAACGCACAAGTAGACAAAGTAATACCCATGCTATTGGCAATCTCTAGCAGCCGGGTCTGTACCTCTATTAAAGCATCATGATGCTGCTGGCCAGAAGTTTTTTCTACGGCATCGCTACTTCCTACTCCCGGATACTGTGCCAAGGTTGCAATCAGGAGCATTAACCGCTCGAACGCGGCACGATCGCTGTATGCATGAGAAGTTATTTGTTGATTTTTTGCCATTATTTAAAACTACCAATATTGCTTCTCGTAGGATCATAAAGCTGAAAGCGTTGCTCTGTTTGATTTTTAGCACATCATAAAAAACAATTTTAATATAGGTATTTTCTATGCTGAGTCAGGAATTTCTGTTAGGGTAGAGAATATACTAAATACGGGGATTAAAAGTATTATTTTAGACAGCTAAATAGAGTGAGATGCCGATTAAAAAGTGCAATAGAGTCAAAAACATTATTCTTCATCGTTTCAAATTTGTTAGGTAAAGAAAAATTTAGGGAAATCTTACTATAGGTTCCCTATCAGCTTGATTACGTGGAAATTACTGATTTAGAGCAGTATCAAAATGAGTAAGCTCAAGGATTTTTCAATTCCATCTGCCAGAATGATGCCTGTAATTATTCTGGCGGATATTAGCGGGAGTATGAGTCAGTACGGCAAGATAGAGGCACTGAACAGGGCGATCGCTGAAATGATCGGGATCTTCGCAGACGAGCAGGATGTGCGAGCGGAAATTCATGTTGCTGTTATTACATTTGGTGAAGATAGAGCTAGGTTCTATCAACCCCTTCAACCAGCACGCGAAATCCAATGGACAGATATGGAAGCTAAGGGGGTAACACCGATGGAAGCAGCCTTTGAACTGGCAACTCAATTGCTAGAAGATAGAAACATTATTCCCAGTCGCTCTTATCATCCCAACTTGGTGCTGATTTCCGATGGGCATCCTACCAATGAAAAAGGTAAACCTTCCGAAAATTGGAAAGAACCGCTAGAAAAGTTGCTCCATTCAGAGAGAGCTTCTAAAGCCCTGCGTTTTGCAATGGGAATTGGCCCCGATGCAGACGAGGAAACGTTAAAAGCATTCCTCACAGGTCAGCATCCCGAAATTCCTGTGTTTCGAGCTGACGAAACTAACATTCACAAATTTTTTCGTTGGGTGACGGTAACGGTAACGAGTCGATCCAGAAGCGTTAACCCTAACAGCATAATTGCAAATGCTCCTGACACCGAAGAGGACTGGGAATTTTAATGTCACCTGTTTCTCAACATTTAGAATGGTTTGGCGCGTCAGTTCGGGGAAGATTACACCAGCATCAAGGTTGTCCCAATCAAGATGCTTGGCAAGGAATATCAAGTACATCTGGAACTGCGATTGTCGTCAGTGATGGCATGGGATCAAAACCAAACGCCCGCATGGGGGCGCAAATGGCTTGTCGGGCTGTAAGAGATGCGCTTAAACCTTGGGCAAAAACAGAGAATCCACCTCCTGTCACCCTGTTGCGTTTAATTCATCTGTTTTGGGGATTATATGTTCTGCCGCATAAAGAAGAAGACAGTGCCGCAACTTGTTTATTTGCTGTCGTTGTGCCATCGGGAGCGTTGACGATCGCAAAATTAGGAGATGGAATTGCCGCTATCCGCGATGTAGATGGCAACCTGAAAATTTTAGGGGAGGAGCGGCAAGGATTTAGTAATCAAACCACAGGTTTGGGAATCGCTAGATCAACTCAGGAATGGACGGTTATCACCAGACCCTGCTTATCTCCACAAACAGCAGTGTTACTGGCAACCGATGGCATTGCAGATGACTTAGTAAGCGATCGCATTGGGGACTTCATTCATACCTTGGTGACAGAATTTGGAGCGATACCTCCTCTGCAACGCCGACACGCTCTGCATCGGGAACTCCGCAACTGGTCTACCCCAAACCACCTAGACGACAAAACCCTAGCAGTACTTTGGTGCAAGCAAGCGGAGGATCAAAGCAAATGAACCTTGAGGGTACACGAATTGTTACTGATAACCACACTTATGAGTTGGGAAGGGAGTTAGGCAGAGGTGGACAGGGGGCAGTATTCTCCATCAAAGGGAGCAAACGAGCGGTAAAAGTGTTGTTCAATCGCTCTAGCACTCGACGGGACTTGCTGCGACAACAGTTGAGGCATGTGCAGCAGATGAGTTCCGACTTGCGAGAGTTAGCGATCGCCCGACCTCTTGAAATGCTACAGCCACCACATCTCGGTTATGTAATGGAGCTGATAACAGGTATGGTTCCATTATCTAAACTGATTGATATTCCTCGCAATGTAAATTCAAGGGCAGAGTGGTATCTTAACGGTGGTGGCTTGCGCCGTCGGCTGTTATTGCTGGCCCGTTGTGCTGAAGTACTATCACAACTTCATGGCAAGGGATTAGTCTACAGCGACCCCTCTCCCAATAACATCTTTGTCTCTACGGATATTGATGCTTACGAAATTCGGTTAATTGATGCAGACAACCTTCATTACGAAAGCGCTGCTTCCACTAAAAGTTTCCATACACCAGGCTATGGCGCACCTGAATTAGTTTTGGGGCGATCTGGTGTGAATACTTTGACAGATGCTCATGCCTTTGCAGTGATTGCATTTCAAACACTCTGTTTAATTCATCCACTAATGGGGGATTTGGTAACGGATGGTGAACCGGAGTTAGAGCAACAGGCTCTAGAGGGGTCGCTTCCCTGGATTGATCACCCAGAGGATCGGCGTAATGCAACAGACCACGGACTTCCAAGAGATTTTGTACTATCCCCGAAATTGAAAAAGCTGTGTCAGCGTTGCTTTGGAGAAGGACTACGAGAATCAATCAAGCGCCCAGGCATTAGCCAGTGGACAGAAGATTTGTACTCTGCTGCTGATTTCATCATCAAGTGTCCAGATTGCCACAGTACTTATTATCCCAATCAACCATGTTGTCCTTGGTGTGAATACCCGCGACCTACATTTGCACGGCTACTGGTCAAGCGTTGGGAACCTTTAGCCAATATTGAAGAATGCTTAAAATATGTTTCAAAGCAACAAAATAAAGAAAGTTTAGCATCTCTTGTACTCACAGAGGGTGAACCACTAATTCTCACTAATCGCATCATTAGCGGCAGAACTGGAATAGGTAGTAATACACCGATAATTGAGATGCAATTAGAACACAGCAACACAAAAATTCCTGGTAGTAACAGTCAATTGGAAGACAGCAGAATTGCAGTTCGTAGTCTCAATGGTCAATGCTTCTGGTTAACTCCTGAAACTGGTCAACAAGAAATTGTGGAAGTTAAAGATAAATATAAATGGTTTCCCGTTACTTCAAGCGGCTCTAGGGCTTGGCTTCTACATTTTGCTCCATTAGAGCTTTCACATCGTCTTGCAACCTTCAAGCTGATTCCCGGAGGACGTTAATTATGAGAGTGAGTGATATCCAGGCTGGACGAAATTACATCGTGGAAGTGGAACAAGGCGACCGCGAACTATTCAATGCACAAGAATTTCTCGCTGTCAAGAACGAAGTTTTCCTTTACAGGTCGGAGGTGACGAATGAGATTTTGTTACGTCATAGTTCGGAAGTCTGGGAAATTCGGGGTACAGACCGGCAAAACCAGACTAGCTTAGAAAACATCCTTGAGCGTAACTTACCTATCCTGTGTTGGTTAACTGCAACCCTTCCCAAGGGGCAGGCTCCTCTTCAGTTGTTGATTCAAGTGCAAGAATTTCCGGGCAGGCTCTTGATTCCAGATGAGATGCAAATTGGTATTGATGAAAAAATTATTGAAGATATTCGCTCTCGACATCTGCGGCGTAATGAACCGATTGAAGCAATCATTGAATGGCTCAATGGTCAAGTGATTTTGCCTCAAACTTCTGATCTGGGTATGGTGAGAGCGCTGATGCGTGCCGGAAAGAGTTCTCAGGATGGACTCGAAACCACCTTTCAGTTATGTGGTAGCGATTTCACTATCGACGTTCGCCGAGATACAGAGGGACGGCTAAGAGTTGAGCGAATCGTTAAAGCAAAACAAAAGAAAGAATTTGATGAACAGCGACCTTTAGTAATTTTAGAAGCAAAACTGTCGTTTTGTGATTTCTCAATTGCCGGAACACTCCGCTTTGAAAGTCGCACAGAACTGGATGCGATCGCTAGAAATGCGGATAGTTATTTATCCCTATGGCGAGAATATAATGAACTGGAACAGCAAGGGATTTTACGCCGGGTGCAGCAGTTTAGCTGGGTTGCCTACTCATCCCAAGAAATGTTGGCAAATGGCGATCGCCGCTTTTATCTCGAATCTCAAGCAGATTTAGAAGAACGCTTGCAACTGCTGAGAGATTTATCGGAAGACTCCTTAGAAGCTAGTGACACAGAGCCGGATTTGACTAGCTTTGAAAATGTGAAAACTGATAATGCAAAAACTAGACAAAAAGCTTTCTTTGGAAAAGTAATGGGAGTTGATTTTCAAAATTACACTCTAGATATTCGTCCACCTGATCCAGACGAACTGCTTTCACCGCCACCCAAGGGCTTCTTGTTTGTTTCACTTCAGGGCGATCGCACTCGTCTAAAACGACGTAAACGAGCCGAGGAGCGGATTCGTACAGCAACCTGTCCCATGCCGCAACTGGGACTGATCCTAGAAAATCGACGTGTTACGGTTTCCAAGTATCGAAAGCACAAACCCCTTTCCAAAACAACGCGCAATCTTTTTAACGGTTCACCAACTCCCCGCCAAGAGGAAGCATTACAAGTTGCGATCAATACCCCTGATATTGCTCTGATTCAGGGGCCACCGGGAACGGGTAAAACTAAAGTTATCACTGCGCTTCAAGCTAGACTAGCGGAAATTTCAGAAGATTCTGATGTGGGTGTTTCCCATCGTCTACTGTTGACTAGTTACCAACATGATGCAGTTGAGAATGCTGCGGAACGCACGGTTGTCTTTGGGCTACCAGCAGTCAGGATCGGCGGTAGAGCAAATCGCAGTGATGCACCGGATAATGTTGATCGCTGGCGCAGAGATCGAATGAAAGCACTGGAAGCAAAACTTTCCCAGTTGCCTGACTTACCGGAAACTGACCAGTTGCGACAGGTACAAAACCTAGTTGCGGGATATGTGCTGACACCAAGTAACTCTCAACAAACAGCAAAACTACTAGAAAAAATTTATCAGTTAACCAAGGGTAGAATTCCTGGAGAACTAAGCGATCGCCTCCTTGAGCAGAAACATCACTTGAGTGTAGGAAATTCCAGTGCCAATTTAGCAGATACAGATACGCGAGATTTGGCGATTCGGGCAGTGCGATCGCTCCGCACCGAGGCTATTCTGTTCTCAGATGATGGGCCGACAACCGCTTATAAAGCTTTACGTCGTCTTGAATCATTGAATCTGCTATCAGATGACGACCGTTGCTTACTAGAAACCACTGCCGATTGGGATAATTCGGAATCTCCCGGTACAGAGCCTCCCTTTCTGAACGATTTGGCAGTTCTGCAAACTCGTTTGCTGGATCAGTTAATTCCTGTAGACATTCCTGCAACCACAGTTACTTCAGCTAATCCAGAGATTGAAGAGTTATTACAACAGGTTCGAGAAGCTTTGTATGAAAAAATTCGGCAATCTGGTTCAGGAATCGAAGCTGTTTTAGAAGAGTATTTAAATGATCTAAAATATGACCCTGATGGTGTTCGAGAAATGCTGCGGGATTACACTGTTGTTCTGGCTGCAACCTGTCAGCAAGCTGTAGGTAAACAGATGGAGTTGACAACAGGCAATATCGATAGTGTCTTTGAAACAGTTATCGTCGATGAAGCTGCGAGGGCAAACCCTCTAGATTTATTTATACCCATGTCAAAAGCAGAGCGGCGGATCATTTTAGTAGGTGATCACCGCCAATTACCCCAAATTTTGGATGAAGATGTAGAACGAGAACTCAGTGTATCTACTGAAGCGACACAAGCTGCA
>CAZZZY010000024.1:0-17079 GCA_964658545.1 uncultured Acetobacteraceae bacterium
GCAGGGGGAGCAAGAAAAATGATTTGTATCAATAATTTCGTTAAATGGTATAACATCCTCTTTAAGAGGGAACAGGGAAATCCCCATCATTAAAATTAGGCGATGCACTAAGCGTGGCCGTTGTGGGATTTGGATAATGACGGATTGAAACTTCTCCTACGGAGAGGCTGCGCCAAGGTGGCTGACACCATCTCGTTTCAAATATTTTTGTTTTTTTTCATAAATAAATTGTTAAGGATTCAGACCCGACATTCGGGCAGGTTTTTCTTGCTGTCCCCTCTTCCCGCAATCAAATATAAGTCCTATATAGGATTACTATTTGATTTTTGAACAACACGTAGGGTGTGTTATGGCGAAGCGTAACGCACCATTTTCAAGGGTTTGGTGCGTTAGACTCAAGTCATAACGCACCCTACAAATACTTAATTTTTTTCAGAAATCAAACCGGATTCCTATATCTCTTTCTAAGAGTGTAAAACGGGTTGGTTTTGATTTGTCTAAATCCTCAAGGTAATGCCTACTTACTTAATTAGAACCAGAATTTATTAAATGTCTCTAGCGAATATCATATACAAATATTTTACATTGAAAAATCCGTAATTGTCCCCTTGCTATTGATATTTCAGATTACTTAAAAGTAAGGGCTAGCGCAATAAGCCCTGAAAGTGCTGGAGGGTTAATAAGTGGTCAAACAGCACCGATATAACTGGTTCAAAGCTGTGAAATTTTTCTGCAAACGCAAATTACTAGCTCTGTTATTGGGGATTTTATTCTCCATCTCTGTAGTCCTACTCTGGCAGAGGTTTTTCATCCAAATTCCGGGGTTATTAACACAAGTGGTATTAATAACAGTCTATTTACTTGGTATTGTACTGATGCTATCAATCTGTTTTGCCCTAGCGATGAAAGCAAGTAACCAGCAGATAACGGCAATAAATCAGGAGTTAACTCACAAGATTTTTGAACAGAAACAGGTAGAAATTACCCTACGGGGTAGCGAAAATCGTCTGCGACAGTTACTAGAAACTGTCAAAGTCATCCCTTGGGAATTAGAGTTGAAAACTGGGCGATTTACTTATGTGGGGCCACAAGCGGTAGACTTGCTAAATTATGCGATCGCCCAATGGGACGAGAAAAATTTTTGGATCAATCATCTGCATCCACATGACAAGGAAAAGTCCGTTCGTTTTCGCCAAGAAGCAACTGCGAGGTGCGAAAATCATGAATTAGAATACCGGATGTTAGCAGCCGATGGGCGAGTTGTCTGGCTGCGAGACGTTGTTAGTGTAGTTGAGGAAGCAGGAACTCCTACTATGCTGAGGGGGTTTATGTTTGACATTACTGATTTAAAGCAGGCTGAAGATACCTTGAGACTGAGGGAGAGGGCACTGGCTGCTACTAGTAATGGAATTATTATTGCTGATGCCAGACTCCCCAGTCATCCAGTTATTTACGTCAACGCTGCATTTGAGCAAATAACAGGCTACAGTGCTAATGAAGTGATTGGGCAAAACTGTCGATTTTTGCAACGCGCAGATACACAGCAATCAGCACTCAATGAACTGCGCTCATGTATTCAAGGCGGAACAAGTTGTAAAGTTATTCTCCGCAACTATCGCAAAGATGGTATCTTGTTCTGGAATGAATTGAGTATTTCTCCTATTCATGACGAAAATAACAATTTAAGCCACTTTATTGGCATTCAGAGAGATATTAGCGATGTCTACAAGGAGCTTTGTTTACGCAAGCAAGCTGAAGCCAGTCTGCGTCGGCAAGCTCTTACTTTTGAAAATATGCATGATGGTGTAATCATCACAGATTTAACCGGAAATATTATTGACTGGAATCCTGCTGCCGAAAGTATGTTTGGCTATACCAAGACCGAGATTTTGGCTAAACATCCCAGTATTTTGCATAAACCAGAAGTAGCCGCAACATTAAGCGCCAAAATTCTTGAAAGAATCAACCAGCAAGGACGCTGGTCAGGGGAAATAAATTTTATTCGCAAAGATGGTAGTGAGAGAATTTGCGAAACAACCGTTATCTCTTTACAGGATGAACAGGGGAAAACTGTTGCCACTGTTGGCATCAATCACGACATTACCGAAAACAAACGAGCTAAAGAAGCACTACAACGGCAATTACATCGCACTCTACTACTTGAACAAATTACTCAGGAAATTCGTCAAAGTCTTAATAGCAGCAAAATCTTTGAGACGGCTGCTACCCAAATTGGACAAGCATTTAGAGTTGATCGCTGTCTAATCCATTCTTACATTAGCTACCCCACTCCCCGAATTCCCCTAGTGGCAGAGTATAATATACTTCCCGGTTACTGCTCCATGTTGAAATTGGAAGTTCCCATGACTGACAATCCCCATGCAGAGCGGATGATGGCACAAGAAAGTGCGATCGCTTCTCCAGATGTGTATGTTGATCCTTTACTCCAGGCGGTTGAACCGATCTGCCGAGAAATTGGGCTGAAGTCTATGCTGTCAATCCGCACCTCCTATCAAGGAGAACCCAATGGTGCGATCGGGTTACATCAGTGCAGCTATTTTCGCCAGTGGACACCAGAGGAAATCGAATTACTAGAAGCAGTGGCGGCTCAACTGGGTATTGCTCTAGCACACGCTCACTTACTAGAACAAGAAACACGCCAACGGGAAGAACTGACTTTGAAAAACTTTGCCTTGGAGAGAGCAAAACGTCAGGCTGAAGACGCAAATCGCGCAAAAAGTGAATTTTTGGCGATGATGAGCCACGAAATTCGGACTCCCATGAATGCTGTTATTGGCATGACTGATCTACTGCTGGATACTAACCTCACACCCCAACAGCAAGACTTTGTAGAAACAGTTCGCAGTAGCGGAGATGCTTTGCTTACCATCATTAACGACATTCTAGATTTCTCCAAAATTGAGTCGGGAAAGCTGGAATTAGAAGAACAGCCTTTTGATTTGAGAGCTTGTGTCGAACAGGCTATTTCTCTATTAGCCCCTAAAGCTGCCCAAAAGCATATCGAATTAGCTTACCTAATCCAGCCGCAAGTTCCCACCCAGATCATCGGCGATATGACACGTCTGCGTCAAGTCTTAATGAATCTCCTCAACAATGCCATTAAGTTTACTGAATATGGAGAAGTGGTACTCTCTGTTGAACCGGGGACTGTTGATTGGGATCAAAAAACTTCTTCCCAATCTTCGATACCTGTGGGAAAGTCGCAACTTCTCTACGAAATTCAATTTGCCATCAAAGATACAGGTATTGGCATCACACCAGAGAAGATAGAGCGATTATTTCATCCCTTTACTCAGGCTGATGTCTCCATGACTCGACGATATGGCGGCACAGGATTAGGACTGGTGATCAGCAAACGGCTAAGTAAGATGATGGGCGGCACTCTTTGGGTGGAAAGTCAAGGGTTTGTGGGGGGCAATCCTAGCCCTAGATGGGAAAGTGGAAAATTATTATCAAGGGAGGTAGGAGGAAAACTGCCCTCAGTCTCTTGTTGCGACCAGAGGAAGGGGGATATTGCAATCCACCCGTACACCCCCACTGAAAAGCTCCTCCTAACTCCTTCATCATCTCCTGGGTCTTCCCCAGGTTCAACATTTTACTTTACTATTACTGCCCAAGTGTCTGCTTTACTAGAAGAAGCTAAATTTAGTAATTCGCCGATGCAGCTTGAGGGAAAGCGCCTGTTGATTGTGGATGACAATCTGACCAACGGCAAAATTATCAGCTTGCAAGCAGAGTCTTGGAAAATGGAAACTTATGCTGCTAAATCTGGTAAAGAAGCTTTAGCTCAACTTGCCAAGGGAGTGCAGTTTGATATTGCCATTTTAGATATGCAAATGCCGGAAATGGATGGCATCACCTTAGCTCGTCAAATCCGCCAGCAATCTGGTTGTCAAAATCTGCCTTTGGTGATTCTGACCTCTTTGGGTAGACTAAAAACTTCCTCTGACTTCAATGATGTCCAGTTTGCTGCCTCTTTGAGCAAACCCATTAAACAGTCTCAACTTTACGATATTCTTACCCGTGTTTTGGGAAATCAGCCGAGCCAAGCCAGTATTTCTTATTTTCCCATGCTCGATCGGCATTTGGCCTATCGATTACCACTGCGGATTCTTCTGGCAGAGGACACCGTTGTTAATCAGAAAGTCGCCTTACTGATGTTACAGAAAATGGGTTATTCAGCTGATGTCGTCACCAATGGCGTAGAAGTACTCAAGACTTTACAAAAACAGCCATACGACGTGGTGTTGATGGATATCCACATGCCCGAAATGGATGGGTTAGAAGCAGCTCGGAGAATCTGTCAAGAATGGGAAGTCGGTTTTCGTCCCCATATCATTGCGATAACTGCCAATGCGATGCGGGGCGATCGCGAAATCTATCTCGCTGCTGGTATGAATGACTACATTAGCAAACCCATTCAGCTTCAAGAGTTAGCTCAGGCACTCAGCAAATGTCTACCCCAAAGAAGTCCTGAATTCACTTCTATAGTCAAACAAAGTAAAGTGATGTCCTTAGAGTTGCAACCTTGGCAAGAACCCAAGCAAGAAGGACTTGACCAAACATTAAAAAGCACCAAAATAGATGCTAAAACTCTCCAATCTTTGCGAGATATAGTCAAAGGAGATAATGTTGCATTTGCTGAACTGATTGAGTGTTATCTTACAGAGACTACAAAACTGCTACAAGCTATTAGCACAGCGATCGCAAATCAGCATACCGAGGGTATATGGAAGATAGCCCACCAACTCAAGTCTAGTAGTGCCTCTGTTGGAGCAATGTCCTTGGCGCAGCTTTGCAAGGTCTTAGAAGCACAGGGACGCAGCAGTAAATTAGAAAACAGCCTAGAATTACTTACACCACTATACCAGGAATATGAACAAGTTAAAACTGCCTTAAAAAAAGAAGTTGCGAAGGAAGCACAATGAAAGCCACTGCCCAAGAAAGCCAATCTTTAGTTCTAATTGTTGATGATGAACCTTTTATCCGCCTGATACTGCGGAATTTCTTGGAGCGAGAAGGCTATCAAATAGCGGAAGCTCAAAATGGCAGAGAGGCTTTAACTGCTTTTAAGCAACTGCACCCTGATATAGTACTCCTTGATGCCCTCATGCCGGATATGGATGGGTTTGAGTGTTGCACTCAGTTGGAACTTCTTGATTTTAGCAAGCGCACTCCAGTTTTAATGATTACAGGACTTGAGGATCAAGAGTCAGTTGACCGGGCATTTGCAGTGGGGGCAATGGACTATATTACCAAACCGATTCACTGGCCAGTTTTGCGACAACGGGTAAAACGCTTGATTCAGCAATCTCAGTTACAGCAAAAACTGGAAACCGTTAATCTGGAATTACAGCGATTAGTTACTATTGATGGATTAACTCAAGTAGCTAACCGCCGACGGTTTGAAGAGTATTTAAACCAAGAGTGGCACTGCTTGAAACGTGAGCAACGGCCACTTTCGCTGATTCTTTGCGATGTTGATTTCTTCAAATTATATAACGATACCTATGGCCATCGAGTAGGCGATCGCTGTCTTCAGAAAATTGCTCAAGCCATCCAAAATATTATTAAACGTCCCGGCGACCTAGTTGCCCGTTATGGTGGGGAAGAATTTGCTATAATTTTACCAAACACAGGCACCGAAGGGGCGACTTATGTTGCCGAGGAAATTTGCCATGCTATCCGCGCACTAGCAATTCCTCATCAAAATTCCCAAGTTAGTCCTCATGTAACCATTAGTGCCGGATTTACTACAGAAATTCCTCAACCGAATTCTAACTTGGAAGAAATGATTGCCGCAGCAGATCAGGCATTGTATCAAGCAAAGACAGCCGGACGCGATCGCTTTGTGCAAAATATACCATTACCTGGCAGTAAAAATTTGCGGTAGTGTATCGAAGTTAGGAGTTACAGTCGAATTATCCAATCTACAGCCTTTGCTTCGGGAATATCAGGCACTTCTAGACGATTTTTCAGCATCATGGTCTTGAAGTGAACCAAGGCTTATGTAAAACTTGAGATCCTTCGCTTCCCAGCCGACTTTTAAGGAATTGACCAATGGCGCGTCTAGCCCTGCTGAGTGTATCTAACAAAACTGGCTTAATTGACCTAGCCCGTAGCTTGGTTGAAGAATTTGACTTTGATTTAATCAGCAGTGGGGGAACAGCCCAAGCCCTCAAAGATGCGGGACTCCCAGTTAGCAAAGTTGCTGATTACACAGGTTCTCCAGAAATTTTAGGTGGTCGAGTCAAAACACTGCATCCCCGAATTCATGGCGGAATTTTGGCCCGGCGAGATGTTCCCCAAGATATTACAGATTTAGAAAATCACCAAATTCGCCCGATTGATTTAGTAGTGGTGAATCTTTATCCTTTTGAGGAAACTATTGCTAAAGCAGGGGTGACATTATCCCAAGCTGTTGAACAGATTGATATCGGTGGGCCCGCAATGTTGCGGGCATCATCGAAAAACTTCGCTCATCTGGCTGTATTATGCGATCCGGCACAATATGACGAGTATTTGGAGGAATTGCGGCAAAATAACGGCGAAGCATCCCTAGAGTTTCGGCAAAAGGCGGCATTAAAAGGATTTTCGCACACTGCTAGCTACGATCAAGCGATCGCATCTTATCTCGCAGGAACACAAAACTACACCCTTAGCGGCACACAATTGCAATCTCTACGTTACGGCGAAAATCCCCATCAACCCGCCGCCTGGTATCAAACTGGTACTACCCCAACAGGATGGACAGCCGCGACAAAACTCCAAGGCAAAGAACTTAGTTACAATAACCTAGTTGATTTAGAAGCCGCCCGCCGGATTATTGCGGAATTTACTGATACTCCAGCAGCAACAATTATCAAACATACAAATCCCTGTGGTACGGCAGTGGGAAGTACTATTGCAGAGGCGTACCAAAAAGCTTTCAAGGCTGATTCTATTTCTGCCTTTGGTGGAATTGTGGCACTCAACCGTCCCATTGATGCAGCTACAGCCAGCGAGTTAACCAAAACATTTCTAGAATGTGTGGTTGCACCCAGTTGTGAAGCGGACGCTCAAGAAATTCTTGCCAAAAAATCTAACGTGCGAGTTTTAATTTTACCAGATTTAAGTAGTGGAGCTAAGGAAACGGTAAAAGCGATCGCAGGTGGTTTCCTCGTCCAAGCTAGCGATGACGTGGTTGCTGATGTCAGTCAATGGCAAGTAGTCACCGAACGTCAACCTACCTCTGGCGAATTAGCCGAATTGCTATTTGCTTGGAAAGTTTGCAAACACGTTAAATCGAATGCCATCGTGGTTACGAGCGATCGCACTACACTAGGAGTAGGTGCTGGTCAAATGAACCGCGTCGGCTCAGTTAAAATTGCCCTAGAACAAGCTGGAGAAAAAGCCAGAGGTGCAATTCTCGCCAGCGATGGATTCTTCCCCTTCGATGATTCAGTTAGAACAGCCGCAGCCGTAGGTATTACAGCCATTGTCCAACCAGGGGGAAGTTTGCACGATCAAGATTCAATCAAAGCTGCTAACGAACTGGGTTTGGTGATGGTCTTAACTGGTGTACGTCACTTTTTACACTAAATTATTGATTGCCAGGTGTGCGATTTGGAAAGTGTCACACTATATACTTTCTTTATCATTGGATTGGTGATATTGTAGATTCGTGTGTGAGGAGCAAGTTAAAGTTCAAGTTAAAAATAAAAAGCGCCTGGGGTGGAAACACGGCAACACTCCCAAGCGCTTTTTATTTTGGAAGAAATTGGATTCGATGTGCAGTTTTGAAAATGCCACTGAATATACTTGTCATTTGATAGAAATAGTGATATTTTTTATTTGTGTGTGAGGAGCAAGTTAAGAATAAAAAATGCCTGGGGTGGAAACACGGCAACACTCCCAGGTGTTTTTTGATTTGTATATAGAAATATAAAAGTTTGATTGCTGGTGCAGTTTTGAAAGTGTCACTCACTATAATCACCTTTTAATTGAACCAGTGATATTATTTAATCGTGTGTGAGGAGCAAGTTAAAAATAAAGAGCGTCTGGGGTGGAAACACGGCAACACTCCCAGACGCTTTTTAATTGTCCTTGCAGATTCGCTGGAATTCAAAATCGAAAATCTACTAAATCTTACCCAAAATTAGTTCTATTACTCTCTCCTAAAAAGCTACGGTGTACACACAAGTCGAAAAATCCTACCCACACCCGCATTTTTGTCAGAGTGACAGTTTTATACTGAACCCATATCCCGCCCAGAACTGAAGTTCCGGGCTAATAGCTGAATTCCACGCTTGCTGGACTATACTGCAATACAGTTCAGTTAAGCAATTTTTCCTTCTCTTTCTTCTCTCTGCGTCCTCTGCGCCTTGGCGGTACCCTGCGGGAAGCCGAAGCGTCTACGTTAAAAAATTGACTTGCATAACAGAGTTTTAGCCTTAACCCAAGCGTATTGGACTATACTGAATTTCTCAATGAGTCCTCTCAATTTGATCTATGCAAGCCTTCATTTTTTCGGATACAGACTGTACATAAGGTTCTTTAAAAATGGAATTATGAATCCCAGAAATATCATAGATATCGACTCCCCCTAATGCCAATTCACCCCAACCCATTTTGGGATCGGACTCCTGTTGGCCAACTACAAGACCATCTTCTGTTCGGAATACGGTTACTTGACCTGAGTAAACTTGTAGAACATATTTTCTTAAGGCTTGTCTGGTGGCCTCTTCCACCATTAATTTCCGGTTGGAGTAAGGTAATGGACGTGCCAGAATCCGGTGAAACTGAAAGACAAACCGCCAGAGTATCTCTTTGATCTGATGCTTAAGCCGCTCTGTATTTCCTTTTACCTGCTCAATAACATAGTTAGATGCAATTGTTAAAAGACTCTTCCAATGGCGAGAGGCTGGCTTTTGCAATGACACAGATTCGCTTTGTCTTGAACCGTAGGTATCAAATAAAACTAGCAAAGCTACTTTTTTACCTTGCATAACTAATTGCCGAGCCATCTCGTAAGCAATTATCCCTCCAGAGGAGTATCCGCCAATCAAATAAGGCTCATGGGGCTGAATAGTCTGGATTTGTTGAATGTAGTGGGTTGCCATGTCTTCAATCCGGGTATGTGGAAGCTGTTTTCCATCTAACCCTTGTGGTTGTAGTCCATAAAATGGTTGATCTGCTCCTAAATGCAATGCCAATTCACGGAAACGTAGAACTTCTCCACCCAAACCATGTACACAGAAGAAAGGAGGCTTAGAACCGTTGGATTGAATAGCTACTAAAGATGACCAAGCAATTGATGTTTCAGAGTTGACATCGGCTGTTTGCGTCGCCGCAACCCCAATTGTTGAGCATCTTTCTCGCTCAACAATATTAGCTAATTGCTCAATAGTTGGGGCTTGCAAAAGGATAGATAGAGGGAGATTTTTACCTGCGATCTTTTCAATCTCAGAAAACAGCCGTACTGCCAGCAATGAGTGTCCACCCAAATCAAAAAAGTTATCTGTTATTCCAATCGGCTGAATTCCTAAAACATTTTCCCAGATTTCTGTTAATTGAAGTTGCAATGGATGGTCTGCTGTAGCAAATGTTTTTTCTATTTCAGAATTATTGGGATTAAGAGCAAGTAAGGCTTTGCAATCAACTTGGCCATTAGCATTCAACGGCAGAGAATCGACTATGACAAAAGTAGAAGGGAACAAATGCTCAGGTAGCTTTGGCTGGAGAAAACTCAGCAGTTGCTCATTTCCAAAAGTCTCTCCTTGTTTGGGGACAAGATAAGCAACTAAATGTTTATCTCCAGGAACATCTTCTTTGGTAATCACCACAGTTTTTTGCACGCCTGGATATTGACCTAAAATTGTTTCAATTTCAGTCAATTCAATCCGCAAGCCGCGAATTTTAGTCTGATTGTCTAGGCGGCCAATCAACTCAATATTGCCGTCACTTAAGTAGCGTCCTAAGTCGCCACTTCTGTAAAGATATGCCCCAGATTCGCTGCTAAAGGGATTGGGGATAAATTTCTCAGATGTTAAGTCGGGACGGTTAAAGTAACCGGGTGCAACACCAATGCCTCTGATGTAGATTTCACCAGTAACGCCAATTGGTAGGAGTTGCAATCGCCGATCGAGAATGTAGATTTGGGTATTGGCGATCGCTTTTCCTATGGGAATTTCTGACCGAGTGTTACTGGCTTCAGTGGCAGTTGCCGGATCGTAAACTGTGGCGGTTAAAGTTGTTTCTAGTGATCCATAGGCATTCAGCCAGCGGACTTGCTGACCAACTTTTTCTACCCAAGTTAAATAGGCACTGCGTGAAACTTTTTCACCACCAACCATGACTAAGCGCAATATAGCTGGCAAGGTTTGTACAGAAACAGATGGCTCTTTAACTAACTCATACCAAAAAGAAGTAGGTATATTAACAACGGTAATTTCTTGTTGAGCAATGAATGGTAAAAACTGCGCCGTCGAGTTTTGTAGTTCTTGAGACTGGAGAATTACGCTAGCACCAGTAATCCAACTAGGAAACAGTGATTCAATGAAAGTATTGCAACTGATACTAGTTATGAGTAGTAGGCGATCGCTCTGACTCAACTCCCAAGTGTCACTGATTGCTAGGCTGTGGGTGACGAGATTGCGGTGGGTAATGGCTATACCATTGGGTTTTCCATTGCAGCCGGACACATACATCACACAGGCGAGAGTCTGATCTGTGGTGTAATAACTTAGATTTTCAGTCGTATGTAAGGCGATAGCTTCCCAATCACTATCCAAACAGATAACTTGTGCCTGATGCTCAGAAAGTTTCTCAAGCAATGAGCTTTGGGTTAACACTAAAGATATTTGGGCATCTTCTAAAATAAAAGCCAGACTATCTTGCCCAGATGTCGGAACTATGGGTACGTAAGTTCCCCCTGCTTTCAAAATCCCCAACAGCCCCACAATCATCTCTAGGGAAGGCTCTACATCAAGACCGACAAATACCCCCGGTTTTACTCCTAGAGTTTGCAAATAGTGGGCTAGTTGATTTGCCCGCTGGTTAAGTTCCTGATAGGTTAGCTGCTGATTATCAAAACTTACTGCAATATTATTTGGAGTTCGCTTGACTTGAACCTCAAACCACTGATGGATACAAGTATTCTGGGGATAATCAGCCTGTTTGCCATTCCAGTCAACCAACAATTGATGTTGTTCATCTGCGGTCAACAGAGGTAATTCAGCAATCGACTGATCGGGATTAACAACAATACCTTCGAGCAATGTTTTGAAGTGTCCCAACATCCGCTCTATGGTACTGGCATCAAACATCTCGGCATTGTAATCAAATACCATGCCCAGACCATTATCCTGTTCCCGCAAGACCAATGTCAGATCGTATTTGGTCTTACCATGATAGATGTAGCCAAATAGAGAAGTGATAGTCAAATCAGGTAGTTGCACTGATGCCATACCACGACCGTTTGACCAAGGAGGATTGAGGGAGAACTTTACCTGAAACAAAGGCGAACTGTTCCGACTTTGTTGTTCTGGTCTAAGTTCCTCAATTAGTCTCTCAAAGGGTAGGTCTTGATGGGTATAAGCCTCTAAGCAATTTTGACGCACTCGGTCTAACAATTGTCGGAAAGTTGGATTTCCTGCTAAGTTACCCCGCATTATAAGAGTATTAGAGAAAAATCCAATCAGCCGCTCAGTTTCTACTTGTCCCCGACTTGCACTTGCAAAGCTAATCAGGAGGTCTTCTTGTCCAGAATAACGGTAGAGCAATAGCTCAAACACTGTTAGTAGAGTCATGAAGAGGGTAACACCCCATTTTTGACTCAGGTCTGTTAGGGCATGGCTCAACGTCTTTGATAGCAACAGGGCAGCGCGATCGCCCCGATATGTCTGTACACCGTGAGGACGGGGATGATCGTAAGGTAACTCAATGATGGTTAAATTGCCTTCTAGCTTTTGTTTCCAGTAGTTTACCTGTGACTCTAAAACTTCTCCTTGGAGCCACTGATATTGCCAATTGCTAAAATCAGCATATTGCACTGGCAAGGGAGTTAAAGGAGAAGACTTTCCTGCTGACAATGCTTTATAAATGCTAGTGAAGTCTTGATAGAATAGATCAGAAGAAGCTGCATCACAAACTATGCAGTGCATATTCCAGATTAGCAGATGCTCTTGCTGGCTCAAACGCAGCAATAACACCCGCAAAATTGGCCCATTGGCGAGATCAAAGGGTTGATGAGCTTCTTTAGTTGCTAGTAAGTGAGCTTCCGCTTCTCGTTGTTCATCTGGTACTTGCCGCAAGTCAATTATTGGCAGTGTCAAGGAAACATCGGTGGCGATGACTTGAGTGGGTTTGCCATTCACGGCTGGAAAAATTGTCCGCAGGACTTCATGGCGGCGGACGACTTCTCTCAAACTTTCCTCTAAGACAGCAACATTGAGATTCCCTGTAAAACGCACCACCACCGGCAGATTATTTGAGGAATTATCAGGTTCAAACTGATGAAGGAACCATATCCGTTGCTGACCAAAGGAAAGCGGCAAGTTGCCATTCTGTTCACAAGCGACAATTGGGGGAATCTGTGAACTGGCGGCTGTAGTAATTTGTCGAAAAAAGTTGATGATTTCGGCTTTTTGAGTTTTTAACTCGGTGAGCAATTCCGGAGTAAGACTGTCTTTTGCCGCCCGATAGCGTAAGCGATCGCCCTCTAGCCAAAGTTTGACATCGCGCTGACGTAGCTCAGATAGTAGTTCATCCAATGTTGTCATAGCTCGCCTTCCTCATAATCATCAGCTGTTTCACTCTCAGCAGCCTGAACACCTTGGGTTATCCAACGCAGAGTCTCCACTCGTTCAGCCAAATCTGCCACCGTTGGTAATTCAAATAAATTGGACATCAGAATTTCTGCTTGCAAGACTTGGCGCAGTCGAGAAACTACTTGAATTCCCAGTAAAGAATACCCACCCAGTTCAAAAAAGTTGTCATGAATCCCAACCCTATTGACATTCAAAACCTGGGCCCAGATATCTGCAATCTGCTGCTCAATGGGAGTGCGAGGCGCTACATAATTTGCTTCCAGTTCCGGGCGGGAAGCATCGGGCTGTGGCAATGCCTTGCGATCGACTTTGCCATTGGGGGTTAACGGCATAGCTTCCAGTGCCATAAAGATCGTTGGCACCATAAAGTCAGGAAGCTGTTGTTTCAAGAATCGACGCAACTGCGAAATTACTTGCAAGCTATCTTGACCAGTTTCCGCAACAATATAACCTACTAAATTATTCTCATTATGAGTGTCTTCTCGAACAATTACAACGCCTTCTTTTACTCCTGGATGTTGCAGGAGTGCGGTTTCAATTTCACCCAATTCTATGCGGAAACCACGCAATTTTACCTGGTAGTCGATACGACCCAAGTACTCTATATGTCCATCTGGTAAATAGCGAGCCAGGTCTCCAGTTTTGTATAAGCGCGATTTAGGGTTTGGGCTGAAGGGATTAGAAATAAATTTCTCAGCAGTCAGATCAGGACGATTCAGATATCCCCTTGCTAGTCCTTCGCCACCAATATACAACTCACCTGATATACCAATGGGAACGGGTTGTAAATGGGAGTCTAAAATATATATCTGGGTATTTGCCAGAGGGCAACCAATGCCTATTGCTTTATTTCCCGGTGTCACCCTATAGCCTGTTGACCAAATTGTTGTTTCTGTAGGCCCGTAGAGGTTCCACAGACAAGCTCCTTTAGGTAATAATTGATTTGCGAGGTCTCTAGGTAAGGCTTCGCCTGTGGAAATCATCTTGAGTTGAGGACTACCTTGCCATCCGGCTGCCAGTAATAACCGCCAAGTAACTGGTGTTGGTTGCATAAAGGTTGCCCTGGAGGTGGTTAGCGCTTTTAACAGTTGAGTGCCATCAGCCGCAACTTCACGGCTCACCAACACCAACTTTCCGCCTACAGACAGGGGTAAAAAAATTTCTGAAACGGCAATATCAAAGGATAGGCTAGTAACAGAGAGGAGAGTATCCTCAGCGGTTAAACCGGGTTCTTGAGCGACGGCATTCAGGAGATTAACAGCACTCCGATGTTGAATTTGAACGCCTTTCGGTTTACCTGTCGAGCCAGATGTATAGATGACGTAGGCTAAGTTATTGGAAGTAATCTTATGTATTGGGTTATCCAACCCATAGTCTATGGACTGCCAATTGGTATCAAGGCAAATAATCTCTGCTTGATGCTTGGGTAGCCCCGATTTTAGCTTCTCCTGCGTTAGTAGCACTGATACCTGAGCATCTTGCAACATGAAAGCTAAACGTTCTTGAGGATAAGCATAATCTAACGGTACATAGGCTCCTCCAGCTTTGAGAATGCCTAGAACTCCTACAACCATTTCCAAGCTGCGCTCGACACACAGACCAACCAGAACTTCTGACCCGACTCCTAAGCTTTGGAGATAATGCGCTAGCTGATTGGCTCGGAGATTCAGTTCGCGGTAGCTAATTTGTTCGTCTTCAAAAACTACTGCGATCGCATCTGGAGTTTTCTCTACTTGAGCTTCAAACAGCTGGTGAATGCAAATATCTTGGGGATAAGCTGTTTGAGTATTGTTCCATGTTGCCAATAACTGTTGCTCAACTGCTGGCAAAATTGGCAATTTAGCAATACTTTGATTAGGGTTAGCAACTATACCCAATAACAAAGTTTCAAACTCTGCCATCCGGCGGCGGATAGTGTCAGCGTCAAATAAATTAGTATTGTACTGACATTCCAGGATCAGTTGACCATGCAATTCCGTAGCATTGATAAATAGTTCAAAATTCTCGAATGCGCGTGGATTGGAGAAAAATTCTACCTCCAACCCGATAAAGGGAAGTTGATCGCTGTCTAAGGCTTGATCGATATTAAATATAATTGGAACTAAGGGAATGCGGCTAGAATCCCGTGGTAATACTAATTTTTTGACCAGACTACCAAAGGTAAATTGTTGATGGTCATAGGCATCTAACACAGCCGATCGCCGCGTTTGCAAGTAGTCGCTGAAAGATTTTTCGGCATTAATCTGGCTACGCAAGGGTAATAAATTTACACAGTGACCTACGAGATTATATTGACCCAAAGCAGCTTGTCCGGCGGCTGGAATCCCAACAACCAAGTCGTTTTGTCCTGTCAGACGGTGTAGCCAAACTTCAAATCCTCCCAGGATAGTAGTCATAAAGCTACAACTGAGTTTTGTCCCTAGTTGTTTGAGGTTGACAACTAGTTCGGGATTTAAATGCCAATCTTCGCGGGCGGCGTTAAAGGTTCTGAGTGGTGGACGGGGGCGATCGCTGGGGAAATCCAGTACAGGTACGGAGTCAGCGAATTGATCTAACCAGTATTGTTCTGTGGCGATCGCTTCTGGGCTATCCGCCTCTTCTTCCTGCAAGATCGCATATTCACTTAAATTGTCTGGTTCTTCCAATTCAGGAACAATACCCTGTTGCAAGCCAGAATAAAGTTTACCCAAATCTGGCATCAGCACTGCCCAAGACCAACCATCACAAATAATATGATGGGCTGTCAAAATAGCTAGATGCTCCTGCGGCTGCAATTTGACAATTTTTGCCCGAAATAGGGGGCCATGTTCCAAATCAAAAGGTTGCTCTACCTCTTGTCGCAAGATACTGGCTAATTTTTCTTGTCGTTCCTGTGGTTCCAGGTTATAAAGATCAATAATAGGGATTTTAATTTGCCGAGAAGCAACAATGCAGAGTGTATTGCCATCCGTGCTAAAAGTTGTCCGTAGTGCTTCATGACGTTGTACTAAGTGTTCCACCGCAGACTGGAGAACTTTGACATCAAGTTCGCCTTTTAGTCGCAGAGATTGGGACTCATTATAAGCACAATTGGCAGCACCCCCCATTTGCACAGAAGCCCAAATTTCTTTTTGTGATTCTGTAGCAGGGGCGGTTAGAAGTAATTCTCCATCTGCAAATGGATCAAAATCAACCGCAGTTAATCTAGATTGATAATCTACAGGGAATGAGCTCATAAAAATCTATTCTTTTCTCAGTTTATTCAAAGTATTGGCGTTCAATTCATTGTTTAGTTAAGATTGTAGACTTTAAATAATTACGCATAGGAACTTCTATAAATTTATATGTCAATGATGCAGCCAATATGACAATCATAAGAAATCCCCCTAGAGATGTCAAGGCTTCATATCCGGTGAATCTTTTGTCAAAAGCATGGTGGAATTTATAAATCAATAATGTTTTTAACAATTCTTGAATAAACCAATTAATCATATAAATCGAGTAAGAGATAGTACCGATATATAGCATTAGTCGGGATTTTAAAAGTTTTGAAATCACACTCTTATTGTTGACAGATACAGCTAAAATTAGTATAGAAGAAGCTGGTAAAATTAGCCAATCATGAAGGCTACGCCAATAAGTCCAGGAGTAGTTCATAATCAGAATTATCCAAGTTATAGCTATAATTGCCATTAAATTAAGATTGAAATAGTTTTTATAATTACCTCTTTGATATATCTTGTAAGTTATAATATCTAGTATGTACTCTAGCCCGCATCTAGCTATGGAAGGTACGCCAATAATACTATCTAAATTTCCCCGACTCAAGGCGATTAGTAGTAATATACTAAAGAGAGCAGAGACATAAAATATCAAATCATTTTTTTGGTTACTTCTTAATAAAAAAGCAATATAAATGGAAATATCCAATAAATAACAAACTCGACGCTAATTGACCAAGCTGGTTCATTCCAATAAGTATCACACCAAAATAAAGGTGGGCAATTTAGGTCGAATGCTTGGAGAAGAAAAATATTGGTAAAGCGTAATAGGAGAAATGGTGTACAGCAACAATCAAGCCTGCAATACCGCGCAGAGAAGTGAGCGAATTGATTTGGTTATACATTGATATTTTTGTCATTTTAATGATATTATAAATACGAGAAAATAGATATTTTTATGATAATTTTAATTTTTCTATGGGATTATTATCTGATTCTTTAAATACAAGTATACTAAACATTGTTCACCAGCTTATGGTTTTGGTGGG